>JAYVWI010000019.1:0-7730 GCA_043786195.1 Minisyncoccota bacterium | reverse complement strand
GTAGGTTGTAGAAAACAAAAACACCTTCCTTCACCAAGGTGAAGGAAGGTGTTTTGACCTGTTACTCTACACGTGTCGAAACATCTTACTAAGTGAGATTAGCACTACTGCGCCAAATAGTGCTACGAAGAAACTGTACACGTTGAACCCCGTGACGGCCGTGCCACCAAAAAAATTCATTAACTCTCCGCCAATAAACGCTCCTACAATACCAATGACGATATTGAGCAGTGTTCCCTGCTGTGAATCAGTATTCATAATTAATGATGCTATCCACCCTACCAATGCTCCAAACACAATCCAAAGAATTATTCCCATAAAATATATTATTTAACCTACTTTCTAATTACCTCTCTTTAATACACTCTCTAAGCCGTCGCAAGTATTTTTGCATTACAACCAAAAGAGGTGTAATCTGAATAAGTAGAAACTCTCCCCTCGTCGCTGACAGAAATTGGTTTGAAATTAAATCCTTTCATTGCAAACCAGGAACCGCAGCAACCGCTCACTCTCAGAGCCACAGGCGATCTCCTGCGTAATATCTCTGTAATATATGTAGCCCCAAAACGGCTCTAAGATATGAACAAATCTATTACTCCCAAAAAAGATGCCGAGTTACGGATGACCATGACCAATGCTCATCATGATTTCGAAAAATTACTTCGCACCAGAGCGCTGTTTAAAATTCATGATGCCCAAGTGGGTGAGGACCTGGTTCAAATGACATTCATGAAAACCTGGAACTATCTTGCTAAAGGAGGCAAAGTAGACACTATGAAAGCGTTTCTCTATCACGTCCTCAATGGACTCATTATTGATGAATATAGAAAGCACAAGACAACGTCACTTGATAGTCTTCTTGAAAAGGGCTTCAACCCTCACGTCGATACTACCGACAGACTGATAAACACCCTCGACGGGAGAGATGCGTTGCTTCTAATTGATAAACTTCCAAAGAAATACCAGAAGGTTATGCACATGAAATATGTTCAAGGATTAAGCATTAGTGAAATGGCGCTTATCACCGATCAAACAAAAAACACCATTGCTGTTCAAGCCCACCGTGGACTGATTGAGCTACGAGCCCTCTACACTCAAAATGAGAGATACCCACTGTAGGCAAGCCTTTGATTACATAGTTATAAATCCTACGTAGACAAAATTTATAAACTACAACCAGCCTTATAAGTCTGGTTGTTTTGTTGTATACTGGCGAACTACAACATTAATCGTAGCCTCACATGAATCAACTATTGAAGACCAAAATTAAAATCGTAGGGACACTTGGACCAAGTTCATCTGACCCAAAAATGATCGAAAAAATGCTCAATCAAGGTTTGACTGTCGCTCGTATCAATATGAGCCACGGTGACTTCCCTACTCACGCTGGCGTTATTAAGAACGCTCGAGCGGCAGCTGCCAAAGCAAAACGACCACTTGCACTTCTCCAAGACCTTTCCGGTCCCAAAATCCGCATTGGTGACTTTGACACCGAAGACGTCACGCTCGTAAACGGCGAAAAACTTGTCCTTACTACAGTGCCTTGTGTCGGAACAGTTTCAAGAGTACACCTAAATTACGCCAAACTGCCGCAAGAAGTAGAGGTTGGTATGCATATCTATCTCAATGACGGAAAGCAAAAACTTCTCATTGAGAAAATTACCGATACCGACATCACTACCAAGGTTATCTCTGGCGGCACCATCAAAGGACGTCGTGGAGTAAACGTACCCGACGCTGATCTCTCAATCTCTTCCTTGACCTCCAAAGACAAGAAGGACTTGAAGTGGGGTCTAGATCAAGGCTTTGATTTTGTTACACTCTCTTTCGTTCGTAACGCCAAAGATATCCACGATTTACGCAAACTGATTCCAAAAGACCGCAAGATTGCGATTGTCGCAAAGATAGAAACGAAGTTTGCTATTGAAAACCTAGACGAAATCATCGACGCGGCTGATGTCATTATGGTAGCTCGTGGCGACCTCGCTATCGAAATGCCGCTCGAAAAAGTGCCGCTCCTGCAAAAACGCATCATTAAGACAGCCAACCTCAAGGGCAAGCCAGTGATTACCGCGACCCAAATGCTCGACTCGATGCGTATTGCCACTGTGCCAACTCGCGCCGAAGTAGCCGATATCGCCACAGCTATTCTCGACGGTACCGACGCCATAATGCTCTCAGACGAGACTACAATTGGCAATCATCCCGACCGAGCTATCGAAATCATGACGCAAGTCGCTCGCGAAATCGAAAACGACCCATACTTCATCTCACAACAAAACATCTGGGACTTTAAACCTCGAAATACGTGCGACGGAGTGAGTCGTTCGATTGCTCGAAATGTAGCACCATCAAATGCTAAAGCTATTGTGGCTCTTAGTGAAAGTGGCCACACCGGCCGCATGGTCGCTCGCTACCGTCCTCAAGTCCCCATATTAGTACTTACCCCAAACAAAGAAACCTTCAACAAAATGCTCGTCGTGTACGGTTGTGAACCAATCCTCATCAAGAGTGTCAAAAACGTCACTGAAGCCCAAATCGCCGCTAAAAAAGCCGTTCTGGAACGTGGTCTCGCTAAAGTGGATGACGCCTTCATTATTGCCGCTGGTATCCCCTTTGGTTCATCTGGCTCGACCAATATGATGATTGTAGACACGATATAAATAGCCACTAAAGGGGCACCTGCGGGTGCCTTTTTTGAAATACTTTTCCCGACTTCGCGTATATACTAGTGTTATGCAAAAAAATACAAAGATTATGATTGGTGCCGGCTTCCTGGTGGCGCTCGTAGCAATTGGAGGATCCTACGCAGCACACAGTGACCGCTTTGGACAATATCAAGGAATGATGGGCTGGGAACGATACGACAAGGATGACCAACGCGGCTCAAAACAAGAAGGTAACGATAGGAACAACGGTATGATGGGCGACAGTTCAATGGGTGGCATACACGACATGCAAAATGGCGGACAGATGATGAATAATCCACTATCTGAACGACAATTTCTTCAAGAGATGATTCCACATCACCAAGAAGCTGTTGATACCGCTAAGATTGTTGCCCAAAAAAGCGAGAATGCTGAAGTGAAGAAACTTGCTAGTGACATAGTGACGGCACAAGAAAAAGAGATCGCTGACATGAAAACCTGGTACAAGAACTGGTACGGTGTTGACTACAAAGATGACGGGAATTATAAGCCGATGATGCGAAGTGCCCTCTCTACTCTCTCCGGAAATGCTCTTGACCGAGCCTTCCTCGAAGATATGATTCAACACCATATGGGCGCTCTCATGATGGGACAATCAGTAGTAGCAAATATTAAACACAAAGAAGTCGAAGACCTCGCAAAGGCGATTGCGGAAACTCAATCAAGCGAAATTATCACCATGAGAATTTTACTCAAGCAGATCTAAAACAAATAAAAAACACCGCCTGCAAGGGCGGCGTTTTTTATTTACTATCCCGACACTTACCTTTTACGGTCACCTCCAACTCGTCGACCGCAAATCCTTCGAGTCCAAGTAGCTTGATAATCTTTGCATCAGGTGCTTTAAAGTGAATTATTTTTTCACAATCAGTGCACACTGCATGATGGTGTGGTTCTCGTTGATATTCGTACTGTGCCTCTGTCGCACTGAGAGCGACGCGTTTGATAAGCTTCTCTTTTACAAACAAATCTAGATTACGATACACCGTCACCAAATCAATATCTTGAAGTTGTTCGCTGATATCGCCGGCTGATAGCGCTCCTTTTTGCTGTTTCAGTACGTCCAATATTCGTTGACGTTTTTCTGTAAGTCGTATTGTCATATGCAAATTACTTGCATATTATCAGAAACTTGTTATTATAGCAATTGCAAGTAATTTGCATTTAATTTACATCTATGATTTTTGAAGCCCTCCTCGCCGCCGTCGCTATTAGTTTTATTTCACTTGTGGGAGTTCTTTTTTTTGGCAACAACAAGCGCCTTATCGGTGTCGAGCGTTACGCTATTCCAGCTGCGGTAGGAGTATTTTTAAGTCTTGCTCTTAATGACCTTATTCCAGAAACAATCGAAAGTGCTCCAGCACTTGGAGGTATTGTCATCGGAGTGGGATTTATTGCATTTTACGTATTAAGTAGTTTTCTCCATAAGCGATTTCATAATCACGAAGATGAAGACTGTGACAAGAAAGGAGCTGCCATGCTGGTGCTGGTTGGCGACGCGATTCACAACCTCTCTGATGGATTTATCCTTGGGGGTGCATTTCTTATCAACCCTGCGGCTGGTGTAGGTGTGGCAATCGGTCTCGCTTTGCATGAAGTGCCTCAGGAAATTGTAGAGTTTGGGGTCTTGATCCGGGCTGGGTACTCGCGTACAAAGGCAGCTCTTCTCAACCTTCTTTCAGCTAGTACTATTATCCTTGGTACACTCATCATTCTTGTTATCGCCCAACAAGCCGAGTCATACGTATGGATACTTAGTGGATTTGCGGCCGGAAACCTCCTTTACTTGGCAGCGGGGGATCTTTTGCCGCGTATTCATGGTGATGTTAAGCAGTATGGTAGCGTGTGGCGCTCAACCCTGGCAATCATCATTGGCTTTGTCGTCATGACTTCAGTCATCACCGTTGCTCACAAGCAGACAGATTTACACCTGCATACTAACAGTGAAATACGCTAAAAAATCACACCACAGAGATATGTGCGATTTTAAAGATTTTTTAAATCCTGCAATATCTCCAGAGCATGATTAGCTGGATCAACTTTGGGATACACCTTAGTCACCTTCCCCTCCCCATCAATCAGGTACGACATCCGTACGATACCTAGGCTAGTTTTCCCAAATATTGATTTCTCTTGCAACGCTCCATACTTCTCAAGCATTACGGCGTCCTTGTCTGACAAGAGTGTGAACGGGAGATTGTATTTCTGAGCAAATTTCTTATGTGATTTTGGAGTATCTTTACTGACACCCAGCACAACCACACCGAGTTTTTTAAAGTCATTATAGACATCGGCAATCGCACATGCTTCCTTAGTACATCCTGGAGTATCGTCTTTGGGGTAAAAATAAATAAGGACATTTTTACCTTTATACTGCTTCAGTGTGTGAGTGATTTCATCTTGGTCTTGTAGTGAAAACTCAGGGGCTTTTTTTCCAATTTTTAACATGTTTATTTTCGTTTAATCCACTCCACCTCTTGACGAACAAGGAGCTCACCGGCTCGCTCTGGATAGGCCATAATCTCTTCAACAACACTTTCTGCTCGAATACCTTGCGAAGCTTTCACCAAGACCACGTCACCAGCAACAAGAAGTCCTTGAAGTTCACGTCCAGCTTGGTCACTGTCGTCATATTGTAAAATATATTCTTCAGACATTCCCATATCGAGCGCACCCTCGGCAATTTTTCGGGACCGCACGCCGATAGTCAAAAGCATATCGGCAGACTTTGCGACTAGTTCACCTAGTCGCTTGTGTTCTTCTGAAGAAAATCGACCAAGCTCAAGCATGTCACCAAGCACTGCAATCCTTCGCTTTGCATAGCGTATTTCTGACAAAGTCTGCAACGCTTGCTCACAAGCAGTTGGTGAAGAATTGTATGTGTCGTCAAGAATCGTAGTCGACTTAATACCTTCAATGATGCGCAGACGGCCATTTGGTGAGCGCAGTTCTGCAAGTGACGTCGCTGCGGCATGAAGAGAAACACCAAGCACGTCGGCCACGGCCACTGCCGCAGCGCACGCATACACCTGTTGCGCACCAGCAGTACCTTCAATCCTTATCACCGCCGATTCGTCAGCGTGAGTGACGGTAAATTCATAGCCGACTGGACGCTCGTTTTTATACATCACTTGATCATGTGAGCCTGTATAGTCTGATTCTAGGTAGCGACTAAAGCCGAGAGAACGCTGCAGTACCCCCGGCACCTCGGCGCAAATCGCAGTATCGTCCGCATTAAAAATAAACGTTCCTTCTGGTCGTAAAGCTTCAACCAGTTTCATTTTTTCTCGCTTCACATCTTCTGGTGTTGGAAAATATTCGACATGTACCGGCACTGATGGAAGCCGCGTAAGCACAACAATATCCGGCTTAATCCAACTGGCGAGTCGCTCCATATCGCCAGGACGGTCAATGCCCGCCTCTAGAATCAACACCGCTGGATATTCTTTGGAGAAAAAGGCAATCCAAAATCCGTCAATGATATTTTTAATCCATAAAAACGGATTACTCCAACCGTTTTTAAGGCCGAGTACCGTTAGAGGCACTCCAATTTCAGAATTAAAACTCTTCTCACTCTTGCGAGCCGAGATAGAATTTTTGACTGCAGCATACACCGCATCTTTGGTGGTTGTCTTACCAACACTTCCAGTAATAGCCACAATCGTCGGTTGGTGTCGCTTCAAAAGCCAAGACGCTTCTTTAATTAAAATCTTTACAACAATAGTTTTAAAAAGTGCTTTCATGGTGATTAACGATCAGGCGGAATTGAGTAATAATTGATTAAGAATTTGGTGATTTCCATAAACGGATCGGTCAGCGTCTCCGACGCATACTTCACACCCTGAGGTTCTACAGTATACATGAAGATAATAAATTTTGGATCGTAGGCTGGAAAATAGCCAAAAAATGAGTGCAGGTAACGGTCTTCATAATACCCACCGCCATTTGGATTAGCAATCTGGGCGGTACCCGTCTTGGCACCAATTGTGTGATTGGGCAGAGCGACAGCACCATGACGAAGAGCTTTATCAACCACCACAGTCAACATGCGAGAAATCTCTTCACTCGTGCCTGGTTTTAATATTTGTTCTCCTTCTGGATATTGTATTTTTTTGAAAGTTCCATCGTCGTATTCAATACGGTCGGCAAGATGCGGAGTGACCAACTTGCCACCATTTCCAAGTGCTGCGAGTGCACGAATCGTCTCCACCGGAGTAAGGGCGATTCCCTGCCCAAACGATGCGGTCGCATACTCTACTTCACGAGGAGAGTTGAGGTTGTCGACCAACCCATAAGCTTCATTTGGTAAATCGATACCCGTCTCGCTTCCCAGCTTGTAGTTCAAGAAGTACTTTCGGAATGAATCCTTCCCCATTTTGTTGGCAATAAAAGCCACGCCTGTGTTGAGCGACTGATTTAACACTTCTTGCATCGGGACAGTTCCCCGACCTTTGTGGTCATAGTTACAAATAGTGTATGTATTTAGGTCAATACAGCCGGGGTCAAAATAGGTCGTGCCAGCGTTGACAGTGCCGTTATCAATTCCTGCCGCCATTGTCAGCGGTTTAATGATTGAACCCATTTCGTACACATTCTCAACCAACGGATTTTGAAATTGCTCCACGGTCGCGTCGTCGTGTTTATTTAAATCAAATCCTGGCACGACGTTCATGGCATAAATTGCCCCAGTTTTTGGATCCATAATAATCGCTCCGGTCATCTTACTATGATATTGGTCGTTGGTTTTTTGCAGCACCGTATCAAGGAGTCTTGAGACCGCCGGCTCAAGCGTAGTGACTACGTTTCCAGCTTTTTTGTCTTCTTTTTTGAAAACAGTATCCCCGACATCACTAAAAAGTTCAGCAAAAAAGTTCACCGAAAGTACCTCACGTTTCTTAAAGAGTGTTTCGTCATATGAACGCTCCAGTCCGTACTTACCCCGAAGTTCACTTCCATCATCGTCAGTAAACCCAATAAAACCAACCGAACGAGCTGCAACCGAGCCGCCTGGGTAATACCGCC
>JAYVWI010000018.1:0-4838 GCA_043786195.1 Minisyncoccota bacterium | reverse complement strand
CACCTATCAGTTCGATCTAGATCCCGATTCGGGTCACATCGCATAAGAAAGGGTCTAGACACAAAAAGACTGAGATTCCCAAGATTGATATCTAACAGAAATATTATAAAAGGGCCGGTGGTGTTCCGGCCCCTCTTCCTCTGGCGGCTGTTCTTATCGTCACTTCGGCCGCAGCAGCCGTGTCCTGGGCTTTTGTAGAACTTCGAGCATTCTCCCTTCGACCCGTTTAAAGTTATCCCGCCTGAATAACATCATGCACGAAAAGTCGCTACCGTCTGGTTTTTCAGTCATGAATTTGTACTCTTCGTAGGTAAATGGTACCCCGAAGTAACGGGTGAACATCGTGATTGCATAGAACGTCCAGTCATAGCATTTACCGGAAAAACCAGACCCTACCCAAGCGTGAAGCATTGGATAGACTGCTGGCCCTATCGAAAAACCTTCGACATAGACCGCCCTCGATTTATTGTTGAGTTCTCGAGCCATGTAAACCATCTCGATAGCATTCAAAAAACACGATCCCGCAAGGGGTTGGCGCTCCCACTCCTGCGGCTTTTCCCTACTCAAAGATACAGGGCGATAGTGCTTTCCGTGCTCAAGAATGATAGGCCAAGCCTTCGGATGGACATCCCTCATGTACGAGAACGGATACTTGAACTTTTTTCCCGACTGGACGTCGAGAGCCAAGTCTTCGAATATACCCTTGATATCTGTGCTGTGCCCTTGTTCGAATAAGACTCTGAAAGCCTCTCGCGTTTCTAAAAGACCTTGCTTGCACGCTGGATCGGGGCCATAGAGAGACTCCCAGACCCCACGCTCGTGTTCGCGGTTGGTGGTTTCGTCATCCCTTGGCATTGTTGCCTCCCAGCTGTTCAACTATTCAGTATAAAACTACACCGTTACAATTTTGTCAAATAGCTCGGACTGGAACTTTCTTTTTACCCTCCAAAATCTTTTATTATTTCTTTTTCGCTTTGTGCGTCTAGTGACTTCTTAAATCTAGTACCCTTCTTGCCTTTTACTCTTGCTTCGCATTCGCCCCACGTCTTGTGTATCTGCAGCACTCCGTCTACGGCGCTCACGTATGAATAGGCCTTTTGGGCTTGGCGCTTTCTTGCGTTGCTGCGGGCTTGGGCTTTTGTTTCGTCATACGACGTGTCGTGAATGTTGTGTCCGTATGCTTCTAACGAACCGGTGTACAAATCGAAGGTTCCCTTCTCGGCGAAAGTGGAAGCGATGACGTCGACACGCTCGTTGCCAGCAAGACCCGAGTGTCCAGGAATCTTGTGCCAATCTATTTCCACCTTCCCGAGAAGTGGCAGCAGCTCTTGCCAGAGATCTTTATTTAAAACATCTGTGTCTGCTTTGGTCTTCCAGCCATTCTTCGCCCAGCCGAACACCCAGCCCTTGGCGCCTTCGACGACATACTTGGAGTCGGTGTAAATTTCTACCGGCGTCTTTTTATCGACGACCTCTTTCAGAGCTTCAACGACAGCTTTCAATTCCATCTCATTATTGGTGGTGTATTCCTTGAAACCACCCTTTTCTAAAACGTTGGCCTCATGGGCAATCACCACTCCAAAGCCTCCCCTTCCCGGGTTCCCTTTGGCTGCGCCGTCAGTAAAAATAAGTATTTTGTTCTTCATAATTTTTAAAGTCTATCACATCGCTATTCCTGTCATTATTTGCTAGGATTCAACCATGAAAATAACCTCTGCCGTATTTATGAAGGGAGTGCTAGGCGACGATGGGATTCTGGAAGATGGAACCCCGCAAATTGCCTTTATTGGTCGTTCCAACGCCGGCAAGTCAAGCCTCATCAACTCCCTGACAGGAAAAAAGGGTCTCGCTATCACCAGTAATACTCCTGGCCGCACCAAGGAAATAAATGTTTTTAAAATTAATACCACGCACTATTTTATCGACCTACCGGGCTACGGCTACGCTAAAGCCAGTGGTTTGGCTAAGGAAAAATTGAGCAAGCTGATTGTGTGGTATCTGTTTGAGTCAAAGAATAATCCAAAAGTAGTCTTGTTGATTGATTCACTCGTCGGCCCGACGACGGCTGACTTGGAACTATTGAAAGATTTAGAACGAGCCGGAAAAAACATTGTCGTGGTGGCTAACAAAGTCGACAAGATTAGAAAAACTCACTACCTCAACCACATGAAAAAACTTAGTCAACAAATAAAGGGTCACACGCTATTTCCCTATTCTTCAGAGACCAAAGTTGGTATCGAAGAGTTAACCAATGAACTTTTGAACTAACGAAATCTTTGTACTGTTTGTCTCTACACCAAAAAACGCCTTCTGGCGTCTTTTGGTACCGGGACTTAGAAAAGCCCACTAGTTTCAGTTTTAAAACTCCACTGAAAGCAAAGGTGCTTTGCTTTCAAAAAAGAACATTCTCGTTATAAGCCGCGACTGTACGCTAGGTATTACAACCGGCAACTATTTTTTGCTGAGATTTTCTATTTCTACTTCGAGTCTTTGGATTTGAATCTCCAGAGCGCGTGTACGTGCAGACAGTTTAAATTCCAGTTCATTTGTGTGTTTACTCAGAGATTCGGCGACTCCCATCATCTCGGTCACGTCTTCTATTGCCAACATAATAATCGGCGGGAATCCTTTGGATGCTGCTTCTTCTTTAAAGTATATATGTCGGGCGTTTAGAATCATTACTTTTCGCCCAATTGAAGGAAATTCGTGAACTACCTTAAAACCTTTGAAGAAGGTGTTTTTGGGTAAAATCGTGTCAAAAAGTTTGTGCAGGTCTGGTATATCCCACTGTCCGTTTCCGAGATCGTAAATAATCTTTCCTTCAGTGTCAGCGGGCTCAACCTGGAAACACCGATAAAACGCTTCGTTGGCGGTCATAACACAGAAGTTTTTATCAAGAATCAAAATCGGTTCATGTGCCACATCAACAACTGTTCTGATGTACGTCCAGCTTTGTTCCCAAATATGTTCAAAAGAACGCGATTCAACATTTTTTGCTACCTTTTTTGAATGATGAGGTGTTTTCATATATCTGTTGCCGTTGTAGCGAGGTAATAATTGCACTGTAAGCATATGATGCTCCGTACGGCTATCTTTGATGCGGACACAAACCAATCGTTCGAGAATGTCTTCAATAAGAACAAAAATACTGCTTTCTTCGATACTACTTTGTCTTGTCGTATTCGCCGCATTCCAAGTACATAAGTCATCGACTGCCAGTGACCTCCCTATACACCAGACACCCCTTGCTGCACACGCCAGCAGCAGTGCGTATACCCCCGGCGAACCAATACGGCTAGCTATACCTTCAATCGCACTAGATGCTAAAATCGAAAACCTTGGTCTGACAAAAGAAGGAGGTGCACTCGCTGTACCTAAAAATTTTGTTGATGTAGGCTGGTATCAAGACGGGCCAAAACCTGGTATGCCAGGCAGTGCGGTTATTGACGGTCATTACAATGGAAAACATGTCCCTGAAGGGGTGTTTTTTAAACTGGGTAAACTTTCCATAGGAGATAGTGTTTTCATTACTGACGAAAATAATCGACGACTTGAATTTCTTGTTACAAAGGTGAGAACCTTTGCGTACACCGACTCAACCGAAGAGGTATTTAAGAACACTACCGAGTCCCGCCTCAATCTCATCACTTGTGCTGGAGATTGGCTACCGTCAGAGCATCTCTTTGATAAAAGAACGGTTGTGTTTACACGACTGGTACAACCAGCACTTTAAAGCGAGACCCTAAAAACAGCCTTTTACTTTCATATAATCCAACGCTGAG
The DNA here is from genome assembly GCA_043786195.1 of Minisyncoccota bacterium. GTDB lineage: Bacteria > Patescibacteriota > Minisyncoccia > Phycocordibacterales > UBA918 > OLB19. The sequence continues at coordinate 1,056 of JAYVWI010000018.1, read as the reverse complement.
GGCACCGCACCGTTTTTAAAAGAGGCAAATTTTTCTTCACCAAGGTTCGCAATGAAGCAATCTTGCTGGGCGGGTGAAATCGAGCTCGGCGCCCGGGCAGGATCGATTCCTAGAGAAATGAGGGCATTCTTCTGAGCCGAAGAAAGTGCGAATGGAAGCGCTTCTTTTGTACTAGTTTGGCTAGGTTCGCTTTTAGCGGAACCGAAGAAAGAGCCGCCGCCAAAGCTTCCCAAGGAGCGACCACCCAACATAGTTGCCCCAAAGTATCCAAGAGCAACTAGTAACAAACCGATAAGCAGTACGCTGAGAGTAGTGAGTGTATTTTTCATACTACTGTGCCGTTTGGGTGTAAGGAATATTACACACAAAACCCACCAAAGGTGGGTTTTGTGCGTCAACGTTTTATTGGTTTTAAGTCATCTTGTTTTGGTAACGAGTGGCTGCGAAGGTCATTAGACCTGCAATTGCTGCGAGCACCATCAAGCTTTCCCAGATACTGTCTTCTTCATCGTCACCATCATCTGGATCAAAACCAGCGTTGGGAAATGAAGGACTATTGGTGGTGGACAGACCAAGTACCTGGCCAGTGCCGGCAGCTCGATTACTTCCACCTCCACCACTGCTGTTGCCACCACTTGAGTTGCCTCCAGTCACAGTGCCGCCAAGTGTGTTATCACTCACAGTACTACCTAGTGTCCCTGACGTTTCAGAATTACCTCCTGAATTGTTTCCACCAAGTCCTGTTGAGAGTGTTCCCGTAACCTCAGAAGCTGAGGCCGAAGTCACTCCCATAAATAGTAGGGCGAATACAGATAGTGTGCGGGTGATTATAATTGTTTTAGACATAAGCTTATGTTTAGGTTACGATTATAATCCTGATTGCACGCCGTAGTTTGTAGTGTACGAACCGACGGGTGTGCCATTTGGTACGGCCACATCCACAGTGATTTCAACCTGTCTTCCAGCCATTACTGGGTCAAGGTCGCCAGTCATGTGAAGAACTGGGGTTGAGTAGAGATTTGCAGCTGTAAGGAGAATCGTTGCGCCGCCATTATT
>JAYVWI010000017.1:0-10367 GCA_043786195.1 Minisyncoccota bacterium | reverse complement strand
CAAGTGTTCGGGCCGTTACATCCCGCTGGATACCTTCCATTTTTTTGTTTGTAGAGTTCGATAGCTGTTTGCAGTGTTCTTAAGTCAGACTGCCTGTCTGTGTCCCGGGATTTTTTGGAGGCTTCGTTGTAACTAAAAATACCCACGCTCGAAAGCACGAGAATAATCGCTACCACAACCAACATTTCAATCAGCGTAAAACCGCGCATCTTCATATGCACGTAGTATATCACTGAGAACTTCGTAATTTATTCAGTTACCCAATGCTTCGCTTCAATGGCTTTTTCGGCTGCCTGCTGTTCAGCTTCTTGTTTGGATCGTCCAGTTCCTTCAGCAATCTTTTCATGTCGGAGAAATACTCCTACGGTAAAGACTCGGTCGTGGTCGGGGCCGGTTTGTCCAACTGTTTCGTACGTCGGAGTAACGGACGCATACTCTTGCGACAACTCCTGGAAACGACTCTTAGCATCTTGCCATAAACGTTTGCGGACGATTTCTTCGGTTTTACCAAACAATCTATCGGCAATGAAGGTCTTTGCTCCATCATAGCCCTGGTCAATATAAATGGCGCCAATACAAGCTTCGAACACGTTAGCAAGAATATACTGCCGAGCCCGACCAACATCCTTGGATTCACCCTTAGACATCAAAAGGTATTGATTGACATCGAGTCGTTCTGCCGCTGCGGAAAGCGAGACAGTGTTCACGAGCGCTGCCCTGATAGCAGTAAGTTCTCCTTCAGGTTTTTCGGGGTAAGTTGCAAAAAGAAAATCCGTTACAACAAGCTCGAGTACGGCGTCACCAAGAAATTCGAGACGTTCGTTATGCTCCCAAGTAGCCTCACGGTGTTCATTTAAATACGAACGATGTGTAATCGCTGTCAGTAATATTTTATTGTCATTAAATGTTACCTTCAAAAGCTTTTGCAGCTCGATAAGGTCATTTTGGAGATTTCGTTCTTCCATACTATATGGACAGTAGCATTATTTCATTCCTCTGCCAACCAACATTGTGATGGCCTTAGTGACAATAGGAAGAATATCCTCGTAGAAATTGAGTTCAAGAATTTCAGCTACTTTAAACCATTTTGCATCGTCGAGACCGCCTTTTTGTTCTAACTTCACGTCAGTGTATGGCGAAGACGCTAAGAAATAATGCACTTGCTTACGAATTTTCCCGAGTTCGGGATTTGATGCTACGTATTCGTTCATTCCGAGTTCAGCCTCAATCGTAATATCAAGACTCATCTCTTCCATAAGTTCACGTTTAGCGCCGTCCTCAACCGTCTCGTTCGCTTCAATCTTTCCTTTTGAGAGAGTCCAGTGTCCAAAAATATCGTGTACTAATGCTAGGTAGATGTTTCCTTCGTGTTCGGCATACACTACTGCGCCAGCTAGTCGTAGGATTGGCATTTGGTCGAATGGTACTTCTTTACTCTTGCGCTTACTGATTTCTTCTTTGCCTGGCTCTCCAATTTCTTTATAGACAGCACCTAGCACACCGTTTACAAAACGACTACTGTTTTCGCCGCCGAATTGTTTTGCAAGCTCAATGGCTTCGTTAATAGCTACCTTAGCTGGCACTTCCTTGCGGTCAGCAAAAAGAAGCTCGTAAAGACCGAGACGAAGAATATTTCTATCAACTGGAGAGATGCGGTCGATTGGCCATTCTGGGGCGGCCTTTTCGATAACGAGATCGAGTTCTGGCTGTTTGGCCATAACTCCATCTAGAAGTTTTTCCATAAAGGGCATATCGGTCTTGTTGGGTGCAAATTCAGTGACGTTGCGCTCCAAGACTTCCTGGACATCTTTTTTTTCTAATGCGTTTAAATCCCACTCAAAGAGTGATTGAAGAACAATGCTACGTGAAAGATGTCGATTTGCCATAAATGTACTTAAACTTCTACTGACGCCAGTGTACCATACCGAAATAAATGAAAGCAGCCAAATCCACAAAGTAGCGAGCGAAAGTCGCAAATCTAGACTTGTTTAGATTTATGACCGAGAGAGCGCCCTTTGTATCCTCAAGATACAAAAGTCCCGCTTGCGCGGGACTTTGTGGATTTGGCTTACTGCTTACGCTGTAGCCTGACCTCGGATTGCCTCCTTCTTTGCTTCAATGCGAGCGTTGCGTGCGGCGCTCTTTGCCTTCATATCAACGACCATTTTTCCGTTGTAGAAACCACAATCTAAACACATGTGGTGTGGTCGGTGCAAAGCGCTACAATTCTGACAAGCAGAAAGTGTTGGCGCCTTAAGCGCATGATGTGAACGACGGTTCGCGGTATGACCGCGGGTGTGACGCATTCGAATTACCATAGTGGCGAAACTATAACAAAATGGCTAGAAAATGCAAGGACATCTACCCCACATGACCAACGCCGCTATCAGCAACGACTTCTACAGCTCTCCGCCGCCGGATATTGTCTCGGAATACTGGCTGCGCTCATTTTCTTAAGTAAAAGGCCGTCAGTAGACGGCCTCTCCCACATTTCCTTCTTCTAGCGTACCCGACTAGACACCAACTGATCTTGTCTTATTTTTTCTCGGGCCGCAGTAATTTTTTCTTCATAATGCGGCGAACCACAGGATCTTAGCTTTCGAGCATATTTTGCCCAAAGTTGTAACCCAGATGAAACTATGGTCTCACCCCGATTTGGGCAAAGTTCATATTGTCGATACTCACTCCGCTGAACAATTGGAACTGCCGCTTTGACCGCTCCACAGTCAACCAAGCCATCTTTCCTTAAATGCTCCCCCGTCTTGTTGCAACCCCGACAAAGCGAAGTTTTGGGAATGAGAAGAATTTCGTCATGAGCCGACATTTTACCTCCATTGATGTTTAAAGTGGGTGCGGAAACTATTCTCACTACACCTTACCCCACAAATGTCTGTTTTGGCAATAGCTACGGCGGTGCACATCTGAAAGTCCGTTTTTAAAAATGAGACGACGATGTGTCTTGGTGCCGTAGCCTTTATGTACCTCCAAATCATAATTCGGATATTTTTCTGCCAATTCACGCATATGTATGTCTCTTGTTTCTTTGGCAAGAATTGAAGCAAGGCCAATCACCAGTTCTTTTTGGTCGCCTTTGACGATAGTTTCCTGTTTGAAGTCTTTTGGTGCCTTAAGGGAACCGTCGAGTTTTATAAAACAGTCTTGGGGGTTGAGTGTGAGGTCGTGAATTGCACGGGCGATTGCTGAAGCAATCGCCCGTGCAATTCCGTTCTCATCAATATATGAAGCTTCCATCATTACCACTGAAAAATCCAACTCCCCTCGCTCTTTGAGCTCATGTGCACGAGTGAAAACAAGTCCACGGTTTTTAGTCGATACTTTCTTACTGTCTCCTACGCCAGGAATCAGCGTCCAATCAAAATCAGCCGACACCTTTACCACTCCAACCGCCACCGGCCCGGCCAAAGGCCCTCGACCGGCTTCGTCTATCCCGATAGTCCAAATCTCTTGCATAAAATAATTTACTCAGTATAGTACAGATAGAAAGTAAATCTCTAGTTGGAGTAATGTATGTTGCAAAGCACACACCGCTCCGCACCCGGAGCAATTAACAGTTCGCTCGACTTCATTGTTACGAGTTTTCTCATACCCAAGGGCGATCTCCCTCAGCTTCCCGATTGGCTGCAGGCTGAAATACCGCTGCCGCCGGCCAGGAAAAGCCGGCTCGACCGGATTTTTGAAAAAGTTGCCACAGGCCAGCGGCTTGTAAGGGACAGTAGTAGCCAGAACCTCGATTTCGATTTTTTCGATCCCAATCCTTCCTACTTCATCGGAGAAGCTGAAAGTCGCGTCACTGGTGTTACCGCGCCGAAGCTGCCACGCCAACTTGCCGAACTCGGCATCATTCCGGTGCGGAGGAAAATCTATTTGAAGGACTTCAAATATGGTGACCCTCGCTACATGATCAACATGTATTGGCAACACCGAGGTGCAAGTCACGATACCGATGAAATGTCCTTGGACATCGCTCAAAGTCAGGAATTTTTCTTCGAGTGGTGCTGCGGGAACACCTGGGACGTAAAGGGTATCGAATTCAACACCCTTACTCGAGCGCTCGTGCTCGATTTCCGACGCCGCCGGCCGACTCCTCCTTCGCAGCGTCAGTTCGAGGTGATGATAGAAGACGATTGTATTCAAGCTATAGGACTTGCCAAACACTGGTGAGTCTTTTTATATAACTGCAACACAGTTTCTCGTATTTATATTTGACACTCTGACACGAAATAAGTATCTTCTGTTTTGGATAGATTCAGCAACGGGAGGTTGAGATGAAGCCAAGGAATCCTTCTACTCAACATCGCCGTGCTGCAGTAGAAAAAATTGAAGAACTTTTTAAAAGAGTTCGCGCTGATGAGAAGCACAGAAAAGGACATGGTAACGAGTCCTACGCACTATCACTTCTTCGCGAACTTCAAAACGAAGAGAGAGTTGGTTTTACAACTAATGCTTACATTACCAAGAAGCACTCCGACCTTGATGGGCGAGGTATCGACATCGTCGTCATAAGCGACCGAGGAAACCTCTTTCTTCAAATCAAGAGTTCGCAATTTGGAATACAGATGTTCAAGAGGAAACGCCCAAATTGCGGGATTCCCTGCATTCTGGTGACGCGAGACTCGAGCAAAGAGCGAATAAAACGAGACATCAAAAACGCTCTATTGCACCAATATAAGAACCTCCCAACCGGCACCTCCCCATAAAGAGGTGTTTTTTATGATTAGTTTTAAGAATGATATACTACCCCCATGTCTAAGCTGTCCGCTGAATTCGTTCACCTGCATGTACACTCAATGTACTCTCTCCTCAATGCCGTACCCACGCCAAAAGAGCTCGCCAAGGCAGCCAAGGCCGACGGACAAGACGCACTGGCTATCACCGACGCTGGAGCTCTCTATGGTGCCATTGATTTCTATAAAGCTTGCACGTACCAGGACATCAAACCCATCCTTGGGCTTGATGCTTTTCTAGCTCCCCGCAGCCGTTTTGATAAGGAAGTAAATATCGACAAACCGCGGTCACGCGTGGTTCTTCTAGCGAAAACTTTCCACGGCTACCAAAACCTCATCAAACTTGTTACTCGCTCCAACATCGAAGGATTCTACTACCGACCGCGAATTGACGACGAACTTTTAAAAGAACTCCACGAAGATTTAATTTGCATCATTCCTTCTTTTGCGGGAGAAGTCGCTCAGGCATTAAAGGACAGTAATCCGGAGAAAGCGGCACAACGTCTTGATTGGTATCGCAGTGTCTTTGGTGATGATTGTTACCTTGAGATTTCACATCATCCAGAAATGTTTGGACATGAAGACAATCAAAAACGAATTAAGGAACTCGCCAAGAAAACAAGCACCCCGCTCGTCGCCGCGCACGATGTCTATTACCTAAAACCAAGCGACCGCATTGCGCGTGAGACAATGGTAAAGATTCAAAACGGTGGCACCGTCGACCTCACCGCCGACCAATCTGAAGAAAATTTCTCTTTTACAACTCAAGATCAAATGAAAGAGTGGTTTGCAGATACTCCCGAAGCGCTCAGTAACACGGTAAAAATTGCTGAGCAATGTAACGTCGAAATCGAGATTGGTACTCACTGGTACTTCCCTGATTACAAAATCGAAAGTGGCCGCGAACCTGATGACGAACTCCGTATCACTGCCTACGAAGGTGTGGCGTGGCGTGGACTTGATATCAATAACCCAGAAGTGAAAACTCGCCTGGATTACGAGCTCGACGTCATCAAGATGAAGGGGTATGCCAAATACTTCCTCGTAGTAGGCGATCTTTTGCGCGAGAGTCGTGAGCGTGGCATTCTCACTACCATTAGAGGGTCGGTGGCAGGATCACTCACAACCTACGTCATCGGAATTACGAATGTAGACCCGCTTGAATACAAACTCCCCTTTGAGCGGTTCCTTAATCCCGAACGTCCGTCTGCTCCTGATATCGATATGGACTTCGCTGATAATCGGCGTGACGAAATTATCGAGTATGCTAAACAAAAATATGGTGAAGATAAAGTAGCGCAGATTGGCACCTTCGGTACCATGATGGCGCGCGCGGCAGTGCGCGACGTCTCGCGTGCGCTTGGTCATTCCTATTCTACCGGCGACCGCATTGCGAAACTTATTCCGCTCGGAGCGCAGGGGTTCCCGATGACGATTGCTAAAGCGCTTGAAATCGAGCCGGACTTAGCTGAACTCTACAAAAAAGATTCTGAATCACGTGAGGTAATTGATTTAGCCAAACAGATTGAAGGTCGTGTGCGTCACCTGGGTGTCCATGCCGCTGGTGTAGTAATCGCGCCATTCCCTCTCAATCAATTCGTCCCCATCCAGCCCGACTCGAAGACCGGTAAGTTCATTACCCAGTACGAAATGAAATCGGTTGGTGAAGATGGCGTCGGTCTACTTAAATTCGACTTCCTTGGCATCAAAAACTTGGCGATTCTTGCTGACGCCGTAAAGCGCGTGAAGAAGATTCGCAATATTGATGTTGATATCGAAAACGTCCCAATCGCTGACTCAAAAACTTTTGAGATGCTAGCCCGCGGCGAGACGATGGGGCTCTTCCAGCTCAATGGCTCAGGAATGACGGCGTTCTTGAAGCAACTAAAACCGACCACTATCCACGATATCAACGCGATGGTGGCACTCTATCGTCCCGGTCCGATGGAAATGATCCCGCAATATATCGAACGTAAAAATGATCCGTCATTAGTTTCGTATCTTGATCCACGCATGGAAAAAATCGTCGATCGTTCGTACGGGGTTATTACCTACCAAGATGACGTGATGATGATCTCCATCGAGCTCGCTGGTTACAGCTGGCTCGAAGCTGACATGCTGCGTAAGGCGATGGGTAAAAAGATTCCCGAAGTGATGGCCGCCGAGAAAGACAAACTTATGGAAGGTCTTTTGAAGCACGGAATGATTCAAAGTAAAGCCGATCAGCTATGGCGACTCATCGAGCCATTCGCCGCCTACGGATTCAACAAAGCTCACGCCGCCTCATACGGTCGTGTCGCCTATCAAACCGCCTACATGAAGGCGAACTTCCCGGTCGAGTACATGTCCGCTGTCCTCACTGCCGACTCCGGTGACACCGAAAAAATATCCGAAATTATTCACGAATGTGAACGCATGGGTATCGAGGTACTTCCACCAGATATCAACGAATCCTTTGCTGACTTCTCAGTGGTGCCGGGTACTAGCACTATCAGATTCGGTTTAGAGACAATCAAAAACTTCGGCGCTGGTATTACTGAAATCATCGTAGAAGAACGAAAGAAAAACGGTACTTACGTCACCCTACAAGATTTCCTCACTCGCATCCACGACCGCAACCTCAACAAGAAATCCATCGAAGCCCTCATCTGTGCCGGTGCTTTTGATAGATTTGGTGATCGCGGACAACTCTACGGCAACGTCGATAATATCCTCGCCTACAACCGTGAACATGTCGCCGGCAAAGAAACTGGGCAAGATTCGCTCTTTGCCGACATGGGAAGCGTCAGTGACCTGGTTCTCCAACCCGCAGGTGAAATAACTGCCATGCAAAAACTTGAATGGGAGAAAAATCTCCTTGGCGTCTACGTCTCGGGTCACCCACTCGATGCCCTAAAAAAAGAAGTTGACGAGCGCCCGCGTATTGCGCAAATCCGTGTCGGATACAAAGGCACGACGGTAGTCACCACCGGCCTCATCGAAAGCGTTCGCGAACTCCTCACCAAAAAAGGCGACAAAATGGCCTTCATCAAACTAGTCGACCAAACCGACTTCATCGAACTCACCGCCTTCCCCCAAACCTACGCCGACCAAAAAGACATCCTCCAACCCGGCACTTGTGTCGCCATCAAAGGCAAGTTAGATTTCCGAAACGACGAGCCCAGTATCCTCATCGACCGCGCCAAAGCCCTTACCCCAACTCAGCAAACAATTCTTTCTTAGCCAATACGGATTGACTCCTCTTTTCTTCGTGATACGATGTATGGAATCAAAGATTGTGGTGGCTACCAACCACCAGCTCCAAATGAGCGCTTAAAATAAGCTTAATTTGATACAATGAGCGCTGTCCGGCATACCGTACAGAAACTCGGTGGAACCGCGGTTTAGATCGCCCGAGTGAGTATACGAATTTTCGTATGTTCACTCGGGCGCTTTTTTGTTTGAGCAAACGAGCGCGTCGCGCGACTATTGTGAAAATATTCAGGCGCTTAGCATATTTCGACCTCCCCGGGAGAAATAGGCTGCAGCGAGCTGAAAAAACTCTAATTTCACCTATAACTTAATTTACTCACTATGAAAAGTATCTACAATATTACAAAAGGTCAATTTATAACCCTATGGTTTTTTGGACTTCTGGGACTCCTTGTTTCATTAGGTCAAGCAGAACAAGGCTCTGATATTGGAGCGTCACTATCATGGTTTGTACCACTTTTCCTAATTTTTTATTCGCTTGGATATCGAAATTATAAAAAATAATTATGTCACAAAACTTAGAATACAAACGCCACACTCTCGCCCACCTCTTAGCGGCGGCTGTTATTGAACAATACCCGCACGCGAAGCTCACTCTTGGTCCAGCTATCGATACAGGCTTCTACTACGATATCGACTTCTCAGGCGGAGAAGCGCCAGGTGATACTGATCTCAAAGACCTGCAAAAACGCATGAAGAAGCTCATGAATGCGTGGACTGAATTTTCACACGAAGAAGTATCAGCTGATGCGGCGCGGGCACAGTTTGTGGGGAATGAATTTAAGACTGAACTCGTGAATGAAATCGAAGCTCGTGGCGAGACTATCACCCTGTACACTTGTGGTGGCTTTACCGACCTCTGTCGGGGCGGGCACTCTGAGAATCCGAAAGCGGAAATTGATACCGACGCCTTTAAACTTGATAAAATCGCTGGTGCGTACTGGCGTGGGGATGAGAAAAATAAAATGCTCACTCGCATCTACGGACTAGCCTTTGACACAAAAGAAGAACTCGAAGCGTACGAAAAGCAACTCGAGGAAGCCAAAGCGCGAGACCACCGCAAGCTCGGGAAAGAACTCGACCTATTTACCTTCTCCGAGCTCGTCGGTGCTGGCCTTCCCCTCTTCACCCCAAAGGGCACGCTCATGCGTGACCTGATTGTCGACAAGATCATGAAGATTCAATCAAAGTATGGCTACGTGAAAGTATGCATCCCACACATCACTAAGAGCGACTTGTACAAAACATCCGGACACTGGGATAAATTCAAAGATGAACTTTTCCATGTAAAAGGTCAGTCTGATACTGAGTTCGTGATGAAGCCAATGAACTGTCCGCACCACACCCAAATCTTTGACTCCAAACCGCGTTCATATAAAGAGCTCCCTATCCGCTATGCCGAGACCACTATGGTGTACCGAGACGAACAAGCAGGTGAGCTTATCGGTCTTGGTCGCGTACGAGCAATCACCCAAGACGACGGGCACGTCTTCTGTACTGTCGACCAAATCGACCAAGAAGTTGAAAACATCGTTAAGGTAATCCAGGAATTTTATACAACACTTGCTATGTATGAGGCGGGTAAATTCTGGGTGTCACTATCAGTGAGTGATCCTAAAGAACCTGAAAAATGGCTTGGCGACCCTGAGAACTGGAAGAAAGCCGAAGCTATGCTCGAAGCAGTAGCTATCCGCCTTAATCTGCCGTACAAGCGTGTCGAGGGTGAAGCGGCGTTCTACGGACCGAAGCTCGACTTTATGTTTAAGGATGCTATCGGTCGCGAGCGTCAGCTCGCGACCGCCCAGCTCGACTTTGTCATGCCTGAGCGATTTTCTCTTTCGTACACCGACAACACCGGCACCAAACAAACTCCTGTGATGATCCACCGAGCTATCGCTGGCTCACTCGAACGCTTCATGGCCATCATGATCGAACACTTTGCCGGCAATTTCCCTCTTTGGCTCTCCCCTGTCCAGCTCGCCATCATTCCCGTGGCTGAGACACATGTACTCTACGCCCAAGAAGTAGCTGACGTGCTCCGTGAGCAAGGCTTCCGGGTTGACCTGGATGATTCAAACGAATCAATGGGGAAGAAAATTCGTAATGCTAAGAAAGAGAAACTTCCTTATTTCATCGTCATCGGTGACAAAGAAGTCGAAGGACGCACAGTCACTCTTGAGTCACGCGACACTGGTGAATCAGTAAGTATGACAATGGATGAACTTGAAATTAAATTATCAAAGGAAGCGTAACGTAGTAATAAATAGATCCATACAAAAAGCCGCCCTCAGGCGGCTTTTTCTAAATCTCCTCAATCACTCCCTCCGTCTCCACCGTCGCAGTCTTCTGCCAGGTGGTTCCCGTAGTACC
>JAYVWI010000016.1:0-4198 GCA_043786195.1 Minisyncoccota bacterium | reverse complement strand
TCGTGCTTGAAAGTACCCAACCGATTGACTCGGGGTCTGTCTTGCAAAAAACTGGTATCAAACCGGAAGTAGAATCACAGCAGTTGTCGTTCTCCGGTACCTTGCAAAGTAAAGATGTCACTGCTCCTTTTGCAATCAAAGTCGTCGATGCTTCGTACCCACTGTATGGGGCGCTTACGCTAACGAAAGGCTCCTTCAAGGGGGTCGGGGATAGTGAGATTTTTCTTGATATGGGTGGTGCCGAGCGTTTGGGAGTTGAAGTAGGGGACACTGTCTCGTTTGGTGAAAAAAGCTACACGGTAGGGGGAATTATCGTCTCAGACCCTACATCATTGCTGACCGGATTTCGCTTTTTGCCCCAAGCTCTTATGAGTGAGTCTGGATTTAAAGCGGCAGCAGTAGATCCAGCGCTGCTTCGGGCAGAATATGTCTACCAAGCTAAAGTGACTTCTCTCACTGCATCACAAAAACAAATACTCAAAGACGAACAGTCGGCTTCAAACGGTGTATTAAAAGTAAAAATTGCGGGGGAGAATCGAACTGGTCTGCAGCGGGGAGTACAGATAGTGGCAGACTTTCTTGTTGTTGCGGTATTGATTACTTCCGTGCTCGCTGCGGTGAATGTCTATGCCAGCACGCTGTATTTGGTAACTGTGGAGCGCAAGAGTCTAGCGATTTTATTGGCGCTGGGACTTACCAAAAGACGACTCGTGTATCTTTTGGCTGTTGCTCTTGGATATGTGGTAGTAGGGGCTGGTATCTTGGGTTCAGTGATTGGACTTGGAGCCTTTAGTGCACTGCGATCATTTATTGCGACACACTATCCCGTAGCGCTCCCAACGCCAAACTTCTTGGAGTACACGCTCTTGACCATAGGACTTATTGCCAGCATTGCTATTGCTTCGTTTGTTCCTGCAGTGAAACGCACACTAGCGCTTAATCCAAAACAGATATTAATCGGAGGGGAAGAGGAGACGACGCAAAAATTTCCTCTTCGTTCCACTCTCCTTATTACTGGCTCAACACTCATTCCACTCGTGGCACTAGCCGCTTTTCTCTTGAATAATATTGTAAACGGCTTTTTAATTATCGGTGCGATTCTTGCCGTGTACATCACTATCGCTGGCATCTTTGCTGGTGGGCTAGCTCTGGTGTACAGACATCGAACTCGTTTTTCTTTTTATCTACGTAGTATCATCAGTCAAAAAAAAGCCGACGGGTTGTTTGGAGTGGTTTCGTTCACTTCTTTGTTCGTTGCGCTCACTGCTCTCTCCACGCTCTCCCTTCTGCAGATTTCACTCGAGCGATACCTTACGCAAGATCTGGCTCGGACGGTACCGACGACCTATGTACTTGATGTGCAGCCATCACAGCGCGACACGGTACTTAAAGCGTTTCCTGATTTACAACTCTTTTCTAGTATACCTGCAAGGATAGTAGCGATTGATTCGCTGCAGATTCAAGAAGAATTGCAAAAACCTGAGAGTTCAATTGATAGAGAGTTGGGGCGTGAGTTTAATGTGACCGCTCGAAGTGAACTCCTTACAAGCGAGAAAATTTTAAGTGGTACGTGGAGTGAAGGCAAGCCAGGAGAACTTTCTGTGGATGAAGATTTCGCAAAACGCTCCAATATCTCACTTGGTTCTACTGTGGTAGTTTCAGTGCAGGGATTTGAGGTTACTGGTACAGTGACTAGCTTGCGGAGTACTGATTCACGTTCTGGCTTACCGTTTTTCTACTTCGTCTTTTCACCACAAGACTTAGCAAATTTTCCGGGTACGTACTTTGGCTATGCCTACTATAATGAAGCTACCCAAAAAACACTCGGAAGATTTTTAGCGACAGAAGCACCAAATGTTTCAGTGCTCGAAACACAAGCAATTGGTCCATTGATTCTTAAGATTGTGAGCACACTTATGGTCATGGTCTTGGTAGTTACGCTCCCTCCGCTTTTGATTGCCACCTTACTTATTTCTACACTCGTCGTATCATCATTTGCTGCTCGAAGGCGCGAGGGTGCGCGACTGCGTGCTATCGGTGCTTCGCAGTCATTTGTCCTTAAACAATATCTACTGGAAAGTGTTTCTTTGACTCTGTTAGCTGCAGTGCTGGCGTATGTCTTGAGTATTGCTGCGACGTACGGGGTAAGTCAGTACTTCTTAAAACTTGATAGCGTGGCCTTCTTTGACTTGGAGTTATTTATTGGTCTGGGACTGATTGTGGTGTTAGTGGCTGGTATTGCACTGCATTTATTTAAAACTGATAAAATGCCTTTACGAGAATTGCTGTCTTATGGAGAACATAGTTAAACTTACTGTTATTGTTGTATTACTTGCCGGCGTGGGAGGGTATTTTCTTTTTTCAAGTGACAATAATAAAAAGGTACTCGGTACTATTCCTGAAAAAAAAGTATCAATGACTGGTGTCAAAATTGTTGCCTTTGGCGATAGTTTGACGGCAGGGTACGGGTTGCCGGTAAACGAGAGTTATCCAGCTCAGCTGGAAGTAGCTTTAAAAGATAAGGGGAGAACTGTTTCAGTGATCAATGCTGGGGTCAGTGGAGAGACCACTCGGGGCAATCTCGAGCGAGCGCCATTCATTCGCTCGCAAAACCCCGATATTGTGTTGCTAGGGATTGGAGGCAACGATGCGCTCCGCGCCCTGCCGGTAGAGGAAACCAAAAAAAATATTAGCGACACAGTCGATATTCTCAAAAGCGGGGGAAACCCCCCGGTAGTAATCTTGCTTCAGATGCAGGCACCCCTTAATGCGGGACTTGGCTATAAGCGAACCTTTGATGCGTTGTATCAAGATATCGCTACATCCAAGAAAGTGATGTTGTTACCATTTTTGACTACAGAAATATTTCTTAACCAAGAAAACAAAATTTCCGATGGCATTCATCTCAACAAAACTGGCTATGGGAAAGTGGTTGACCAATATCTCCTAGAACCTGTAGATGAAGTTGTGGTAAAAATGGGAGGGTAGCTCCATAGATTATCAAACCCCAAAGCTTGAGCAGGGTGGTTTAATTGTATATTCACATTTCTAAATACTTTGTATAGCAATACCTGTATACTTTATCCATGAAAACAAAACTCCATGCAGCATTTTTTTCAATAGCTACTCTTGTTATAATTGGCATCACATTTTATTTCTTAGTTCAAAAAAACTTTACATCGCAACAGGTAAATGAAAGTGTTTTTGTGCCCAGCACCAATACCAGCACCACTACTGCTAGTAATGAAGGCACACAGTTCCAAAGTTCGTCGACCATTTCTCACGCACCTAGTGTGGTTGAGAAAAAAGAAGAACTGAAAAACGGTGTAATAAGGGAAATACGAAATGAGGTACCAGTAAAAGAATGGAAGCATAGTACTGGCACAACAGTTACCTTGTACGAAAAAGATTACTACTATGATGAAAGATATGACGAACCCATTAAACAAACTATCTTAAAAATAAGGCTGAAAAATGGAGATGAGCAGGGACTCTTTAATAACGTGTCTGAAGATGGTGAGCTACTCAAAGCAACATTTATTGACTTAAGGTATTCACCACTTGGTACGTACCTGGTAGTCCGTGTGGGTGGAAATGAATCATCTAGCTTCTTAACCTATACGCTCAAAGATCTCGCGCAAGTTTATCCTTCTAGCCGTGATGAGCGTGACAGATATCTTGGAATGCCATATTGGAACGCTGATGAGAGTAAGCTTGTTGTTTTAAATTCTGCCTCTGGTATAGAGGGTATATCAGCAGCAATGTATTACAGTCCAACCGGGAATTTTTCTAACCTCAAGACACTCACGCCACAAAATGATAACTTCAAGGATAATGCAATATACGACCCGATTGTAATAGGAAACAAGCTGTCTGCAAAAACGTTCCTTCAAGAAAAAGCTATCGAAGGAACTCTTGTTGTTGATATGGATACGGGAACCTATATAGCGATACCAGAAATTGAATGGTAAAAAGAAATATATAAAAAAATCCCCTATGAGTTGGGGATTTTTTTAAATAACTTTCTTAGTTGGTGTGGCGGATATTGTGGCGAATGTCAAAGCGTGGGTTGACCTTCTTGCCTGGGTTGAAAATGTCTTCTGGGTCGAAGATATGCTCTGCTTCTTTGAAGATATCGAGCATTTTTTTGGTGAACATGAGGTGGAGGTATGGCGTACGGATGATGCCGTCGTTGTGC
>JAYVWI010000015.1:0-6351 GCA_043786195.1 Minisyncoccota bacterium | reverse complement strand
ATATAATACCGCACTTCCCCCGAAGTAAACAAAAGATTTCAACACCCCTCAATATCATATTAAAAACCACCCCGAAGCGAAGCTTCCGGGTGGTTTTGTCTAAGGGGACTTTTGTGAGCAAGTTACCAGTTCCAGGAATTTGCGGCGGGCTAAAGCCGCAAATTCGGAACTAAATTCGCAATAGTCACTACGCTCGTTTGCTTATTTATTATTCTTCGCTTCGTTTTCCACTAACTTCTTTCTGATCATCTGCTGGGCAGCGTTCATGCTGTGTTGGTAGTAGAGAGTCTTTACACCGAGCTTCCAGGCTTGGATGTACATATTATTAATCTCTTTTACCGGTGTCTCTGGCTCGACCATGATGTTGAGTGACTGCGCTTGGTCGATGAATTTTTGGCGGTCGGCGGCTTGCTCGATGATTTTCATCTGATCGACTTCGGCGAAGGTGCGGAAGACGGCCTTTTCGTCAGCAGTGAAAAATTCGAGATGCTGCACTGAGCCGTCGTTGTCGCGAATACTGTCCCAGGTCACCTTGTCGTTCTTCCCTTTCTCGACAAGGAGCTTCTCAAGAGTTGGATTCTTAATCGTCACTTTCATTTTTGCCACGTCCTTCACGTAACAGTTAGACCAGATGGGTTCGATACCTTGTGAAACTTGCCCCAAGATAAACGCTGACGAGGTGGTTGGCGCAATCGCGAGGAGAGTCGTATTGCGACGACCGTAGCCTTTGAGAACTTCTGGCTCACCAAGAGTCTTGGCGAGCTCTACTGTCGCGACATCAGCTTTTTCTTTAATTACTTTAAATACTTCTTTGTTGAGAGCGGCGGCTTCATCGCTTTCAAAAGCCAAGCCTTTTGCCTGGAGGAGAGAATGGTATCCAAGGACACCAAGACCGAGAGCTCTATTTGCCTTAGCGAAGTTGTACGCTCGCTCCATAAAAGTAAAGGCACGTCGTTTTTCATCATCTTCATTATCACGTAGCTTCTCAAGCTTCACGATGAAGTCTTCCATGACAGCGTCAAGGAACGCGATCATTGTTTCTACGAGGTCAGTATCCTTCCAGGCATCATAGTGCAGAAGGTTGAGTGACGAGAGACAACACACAAATGACCAATCAGACTTGGAAGGCAACATGATTTCGCTGCACATGTTACTGGCGTAGATGCGGAGGTTTTTGTCCTTGTATACATCAACCGTATTCTTATTGGCTGTGTCGCTAAACATGATGTATGGGTAGCCCATTTCACCCCGCCGTTGAATGATGCGCGCCCAAATCTTGCGCTTCGCTTCGTCACCGTCAATCATCGACTGCATCCACTCGTCCCCGACGGTCACACCGTGGGTGAGCTTCTGGATGGGATTTCC
Organism: Minisyncoccota bacterium; assembly: GCA_043786195.1. GTDB lineage: Bacteria > Patescibacteriota > Minisyncoccia > Phycocordibacterales > UBA918 > OLB19. The sequence goes on along the minus strand of JAYVWI010000015.1, from coordinate 4,986 downwards.
TTCGGTACCGATATCGAGGAACTCCATGATATCGGAATGCTCAGCGGGAAGGTACGGTGAGAAGTGGCCGCGACGCACAGAGCCTTGGCTCACGACATTGATGAGGCTTTCAAATAATTGCATGAAGTGTACCGCACCGGATGAGTGGCCATTGCCACCAGCAATCTCTGCACCGCGTCCGCGCAGAGCGCCGAAGTAGCCCGAACAGCCACCACCGTACTTACTCATCATGCCGACTTCAGCATTGGTAAGCAGAATATTGCCCATGTTGTCGTCGAGGTATGACCCGAAACAACTAATTGGCAGTCCTTTTTCAATCCCGAAGTTTGACCACACTGGTGACGCGAGTGAGATCCACCCCCGCGACATATAGTCGTTGAATTTTGCCGCAAAGCCTGGTTGCTTCAAGTATGCTTCGGCAGCTTTCGCAATCACGTCGATTCTCTCTTCGGCTGTTTGACCTTCAGCTAGGTATCCTCGGGCTAAAAATCCGCGACTATTTTCATTCAGCCAGTACCATGGTTCCATACATTCATTCGTTAGGGGTTGTAATAATCGCGACAGGGGGAGGTTGGTTAGAAGAGGTCGTCACTCGTCACACTTGATGATCGCTTGTTGTAGTTGATTGATCGCTTGTTGAAGAAGTCGACGTGTTTGGTGGCAATTACTTCATTATCAAACCAGTCTGTTTCTTCCAATAAAACGTCGTTTACTTCAAAGATACGCGGCATACCAATTGAAGCGAGCGAGTTGTTAAAGCGATGCTTGATGAATTCCTTCACGTTGGCTGCGGGCATAAAGCTGAGCTCCCCGGCTTCGTAAATCCAATCAACAATCTTACTTTCAGCTTCATAAGCCTCAGTGCAAGCAGTCACGACTCGACTACGACATTCTTCGTCAAACCACTCTGGGTGCTCGTCCTTGATGATGTTAATAACATCAATGCCAAACATACCGTGAAGATTTTCTTCTTTTGAAGTAGCTTCTACCGCATTGCTGATACCTTTGAAGAGATTACGATGCTTGTTGAAGGACATCATGATGAGGAACTGCGAAAAGAGTGAGACGTGCTCCACAAAGAGTGAAAAGAGCATGACTGACTGGAAGTAGTCGCGGTTTTCCTGAGTGCGAGATAGCTCAATCACCTTTTCGAGGTAGTTCATACGCTCTTGCATCACGGGTATATCCTTTATTTTTTTGAACTCGTCGTTGAGACCAAGAATCTCGAGGAGGTGCGCGTAGGCATCAGCGTGGCGCACCTCTGATTCAGAAAAAGTAGCTCCAACGGCGCCGATTTCTGGTTTTGGCATCTTTTTGTAGATGTCTCCCCAGAAGGTCTTTACCGCTACTTCAATTTGGGCAATTGCCAACATCGCATTTTTGATAGCGTTTCGTTCACTTGCATTCACGTTGACGTGGAAGTCCTGCACGTCTGAGGTGAAGTTGAACTCTGTGTGGACCCAATATGAATGACGGACGGCAGTGGTGTAGTCGTAGAGCTCTGGGTATTCGTAGGGTTTGAAATTTTGACGTTTTGCAAAGATGTCGCGCTCGCGGAGCTTCTTTCGTTCGTTACGGTAGATGATGTAGGCCTTGGCGGTCGTAAAGTAGCCCTTCTCCATCAAGGCTTGTTCTACCAAGTCTTGAATCTCTTCCACAGCCGGACTGCCATCGATACATTTGTTTGCAATCGGGGTGCCGACTTCGGCTGTACCGGCTTGCACACACATAGCAATCACTTTTTGGTGAGCAATCTCAGCCACTACTTTCGCAGCTTCCCGATTGCCCTCTCCTGTTTCGACTAAGGCTTTGGCGATCGCACTTTCAATTTTAGCTATATCAAAAGGCCGTTGTGATCCGTCGCGCTTTCGAATGGTTTCGATGTTCATAGTATTGACTACGCTAGTAAATAAGCTCTACAGTAATCGCGCACGAACGTAATTGGTGGAAGACCGCTGCAATGAAATGCGCAGCACAATTAGGTTCACAAGCGATTGGTTGGGTCGCGACAAACACACAGCCATTCATATTGAGTGGCATCCTAATTCTAGAAAAATTGTGTGTCTTACCCCCGACACACGAGACCTCGTGTGATTTCATTATCATAGCACCTTTTGAAAAAATCCGACTTCCGGCCTGACTTTGAAAAACAAGGGTTTTTACCAAAAGCCGTGGGTAGCTCTGTGGATAACTATCCCCCACTTTTCGATACGAAATAGTTTTTCCATTTGCCTAGATGCCCAAAGTTTTGAAAGTGTTTTGTGATAGCAAAAAGTGCCCGCAAAGGGCACTTTTAGGCTACTTAACTACCCCCCCCCATAACTGAAACCAGGAAGTGATGTGAACGACTACTTCTCCCAGCAACGTAACCACCTTTTCTTGGATTTGTTCTTTGCTAGCTTTACCGTTGAAAAATTCGGGGTGCTCACGGCGAAGCATAACGACAGCAGCACTCTCTCCTGACCGGTCGAGACTGGTCGCCTTTCCTGCTATTAAGGTCGCTGTGGTCTTGGTGTATGGACTAGCGATAATTGAAACACTATTGATAGTCGGAGTATACGCACTGTTAGTGGTCGCTAGCGTCGCTCTCCATATGAACGAAGAAGCGATGATGTCGTCATGTGACAGCTGCTGTCCAGGAAAGATCGGCTTCCAAACAGTGCCTCCGTCGATACTATACTCAAAAGCAATCGAAGTTCCGATCGGAGTCGTCACATCAGCCACAAATGTGCTGAGTTCACGTGGTTTTTCAAAGGCATAAATGCTACTTCGGTACGTACCAGTGCTGTAATAGGCGTCATTATATGAGACGGAGTGAACAACCGGAGTGGTAGACGTGTTCGTAGTGCTGAGCGTCAAACGATATTGTAGCCAGGTAGCCCCACTCAAGTTTGGCAATATGCAACTGTGCGCCGGACACGCAGTACTCCAAGCTCCCCACTGTCCCATCGAGTCCGGTGTCGTTACTTCAATCCAGTCGATTTGGATTGAGGCGTTCGTTGGATATGTACCCGTAGTATACAAATCAAAGCCGAGGTTAGAAAACGCATCCGATTGGGAAAGGGTGAGTTTTAAGGTAATCCATTCGTTTTGTTTTGTTGTAAAGTCATCACTCCACCAGTCATCAGTGAACATATAGAGCTCAACCGGCTTACTCGAGTCAGGGTTATTTATTCTTACTCGAGCGGTGATGGTAGAGCCTGGTATGAAATGGTCGACGGGATAGCCAGTAGCAACCCAGAAATCAAAGCGGTGCGACGTGGTGGCGGTGAGGATTCCTCCCGCTGCACCGACAGCGTCAGGGAGACTTCCCCAATTGTAGAGGTCGGCGGCGTAGGAAGAGGTTGTCGCGAAGTCTTCTCGCCAAGCAGCTCCCGGACTGCCTGTGCGGTACTGCATCACAACATCTTGACCAGAAGCGACGGTGCTATCCAGACTAATAGTGCTCGTGGGTACTGTGCCAATCCGACGCGGTAGTCCTTGGTAGAGACCTTGCGGGCGATAGACGCCTTTCGTAATAGCCGTCAATCCATCGGGTGCCCAGCTTGAAGTGTAAATCAAGCCGTTTGCTGTCACTGCGTCAGCCATACCGTCGGCTGCAAACGTTGGATTTGTTTGGTTGTTGAAATATGTAGTTACTTCGTCGTCATCCGGAGTAAGCGTACCCTTTGTATCAAGAGTGACATAAGCGTCAATGCCTGAAATGGTGAGGAAATTTCCTGAAAACATAACATCCATAATTTGGCCTGCCAACCGAGCATCAATACTTTTGTCGTAGACTTTCAAAAGCGTATCATCAGCCAGAGTCTGCGTACCTTTTGTATCGATAGCAAACAGTCCTTCACGACTTGAACCAAGATAAAGGACGTTATTATTTTTCTTTATAACACTAACAAAGAAGCTGACCGGAATCTCAGAAAAACGTGCATGATTATAGTCACCAAGAGCCGTATCGTCAGTACCTGTTGCTGTGTTGTTGGTATCAAAGACGCGCACACCATTTGTATACCCTCCAACATAAAGGATGTTGCCTGCTTTATTTATTGAAGAAACATTATCAGAAATAAGTCCCGGGTAGCTGTTCACGTCATAGTGAGCAGCAAGCGTATCGTCAGCAGCGGTGAGCGTCCCTTTCGTGTCGATTACTGAAAGGCCTCCACTATAATACAACGGTATATAGAGGTAGTTTCCATCAAGCTGCACTCTTCGCGCGGCATTTGATGTGAGTGCCGGGGTACTGCCGGTATAGTAGCGAGTCAGAAGAGTATCGTCTGAAAAAGTGACAGTGCCATGAGTATCAAATACATAAAGACCATTAGTCCAGTCTCCCATATAAATGAGATTGCCCACCTTATCGCAAAATGAAGTATTTCCTCCCGGCAAAATGCCTGGAGTACTTGAAGTTGAATAGTAACCTACGAGCGTATCGTCGTCAGGATTAGTAAACGTTCCTTTCGTATCAATAGCCGTGAGCCCCTTCCAAGAACAAACATACGTGATGTTTCCTTCGGTAAACACATCCCGTCCGGCGCTACCGACCAGAGGAATGCTGCCGTCTTCTGTATAAGCGTAGCTTTGACTAATCTCTATATCCCCCGCTCCCAAAGTGGCGGTGCGGTTATAACCAGTGTCGGGACTGCCGTTTCCTCCAAATAAGTCGTTCCAGTTGGTCTCGGTGGTCGAGGCAGTTGGTGATAAGGTAATGGCACCGTCGTCGTTGAAGGTTGTATTGTTTTTAACACCGGTGGCAAAGTCAGTGTTTGTGTTCCAAACGTGCTCGTCGGTCGCATAGACACTAGCGGTGAGTTGAAACAACACGAGTGGCGTGATAACTACAACTAAAAAGAGTGCCGCTTGCTGACGACGATATTTTGTGAGAATGCTTTGCGGAGCAAAACGATTATGCATGCCTGTACAGTATAGCAAGGGATTAAGTCGCACTCAGCCCAGAGCGGTTAAAAAAAAACACGACTCCAGCTGGAGTCG
>JAYVWI010000014.1:0-3615 GCA_043786195.1 Minisyncoccota bacterium | reverse complement strand
GCTACCGCTTCAAAACCACCTCCGCCAGTAGCACCAGAGCCAGGCCCTGTTCCTCCTCCTCCGCCGCCACCACTACCGCCACTACCGGAGCTACCTCCTGTTGATGGAGTCTGACCATTTGACCCACCGCTTGTTCCACCGCCACCACTGCCATTACCCGTACCACTATTACCACTACCCGTTCCGTTACCACTAGTTGAGCCAGTGGTATTTGATGTACCGGTTGGTATTGCGTTAACTGTGAAGCGAATCAAGTAGTCGTCGACATTGAAGTTCCCTTCGTCGTCAATACAACGAACATAGAAAGTTTGAAGACTATTTGCCGTAACAGAGACCACTTGACTATGGAAAAGAAGCCCAGTATTACTAAAGGTGGTTGTCATGGCTCCAAACGCTACTCCAGCTGTCGATGAAAGTCGACATATTGAAAATTCGTCTGTTTCTAATGAAATCTCCACATTCAATGTAGTCCCACCGACGGTACTTGTCGGTGCCGCATTAAATCTGAATGGTGGCACCAGCTCACGAGTATTAACTTTTCCAAAATAAACACGGTTTACCATTGCAATTAGAAAGCCCGCATTAGCAGTGAGACCGTTGTCCCAGACTTCAAATTTTACTTCGTGAGTACCGATAGTAGCTGAATTTATAACTCCCTGTACATCAGCCAAAACAGTAGTCGTGCTCGTAGTAGTAGCGTCGTACGTCTGAGAATAATGCAGAGCCCCTGAGGTGTGATTGCCCACCTTAAGTTCTATTCGACTGCCGGCAGCAATAGTAAAATCTGGTGCCAGAGTATAACGAATAAAGCCAGGACTACCAGTTGTTATCTCAATCTGGTCTACACCTGGTGCGGCGACGGCATCCGCTGGTCGAGGAGAGCCATTCACGAAAAGTTCGACGTCGCGGATATCAAACTGCGGTGATGCGACAATTTCAAAACCAGTTGGCATTGTGAACTCAAGTCGACCGCCGGCAGAAACGTTTGTCTCAATTTTAAATTTGAAAGTATGGTTGGCCGACGCACTTGGTGCCGAGTCGGTTATGGTGTCGCTGTACTCATGGACATTGCGAGCTTCGGTTTGATCTGGTCGATACAGAAAAAACGCTGCGGGTATTACTACAAGCAACATAAACACGAGCCACAATTTGGCAACGGTATTCATACTATAGATACATTGTACCTTGCGCCGGCGCTATTTTTTCTGCCATTACACAGTCTGGGTCGTAAGTCTTTTGGTTGCTTCGCGGGCTCGTACAAAATCCAGTCCGTAGTTCAATACGATTAGTATCAGGAGTAGAAAAAGAATACTCGCAAGCACATAGGTTGCTGTTTGACTTCGTTCGCCAGAAGCATTGAGGTTGACGTCAATCTCACGTTGATTTAAAGAGTTCTCACGTTCGTCCAGCCGTTTTTTTTGCGCGGTGAGTTCGGCTGTCATCATATTGAGTTCGGTTGGCTCTACCGAGGCAGATGCGCCGACTGAGTTGGCCAGATACACCCTAGTATTGAGTGCCATAAGCGCCGTAGAGTCACTCACAAGTCCACTTTCAAAAAGCAGCATGAGCGCGCAGACTACCGCACCAACACGGAGCACACGATGATACATCGAATCCTGCAAAGTGACTGACATACGCTTTATTATATCACTTACGCGAAGAGAGCAAGCAAGATAACCATAAACAGAGCGGTGACCGTAAGCATCACAACGACCAGCAGTAGGCTAGAGGAGAGTCCTTTATTTTTTCGGCGATTCATCATCCGAGCTTGACCATGAGAGAGGTGGGCAAGGGTTCGCCTGATGTAGACCCGGACGAACACAAAAGTTATAAGCAAAATAAAGGCCAATACGCCCAGGGCTGGACCGATAATTTTAATTGGCAAAATCCAAAATGAGACTGTACTCGACATGGTTTTTTTTGCACCATTTTCACCATAGACCGCGCTTATTACCGCTTCGTAACGTCCAAACCCAGCCCCTTGACCTGTCCAATTAAATTTGTACTCACGTACTCGCCCAGGAAAGACAGCACTTTGCTGTTCAGCATTAAACATAATAGTGTCTACTTTTTGCCCAAGCATATTATGTACCTCAACTGGCCCAACCGGTCGAACAAGAATGTTTCCAGTGTTTTCTACTCTGACAGAAAAATCTATATTTTTTGAAGAGTTAAAGAAGCGATCGGTTGAAAATTGGCGAATGTTTGCATCATCCACTGCGTCACCCGCAATACGTACCACGACAATATTGGCGACTTTGTAGCCTACCGCTGCACCGTTCTTATGTTCAACCTCTGGCGGATCCACTGATACAAACACACTCCCGAAGTGACTTCCTGGTGTAGCATCAGCTGGGACATCGAGAGTAAAATTAATTTCCTCACTGACTCCTCCCGCTAGCGTTACCTGGGTTACAGGGAGTTTCATCCAAGAGGAGAGCTCCATGCCGGTTTTTTCTTCAGTTCCGTCAGCAAAGACCGGGGTACTGCCGTCTTTTACATCTACAATGTCCTTTGAAGAAATATAGAAGGTTTGGCTTCCGCTATTAAGATTCCTAATCGTGACAGAATACTGCTGAGAAGAACCGGGCTCAATTGCGTCGTCTGGTTCGATGATAGCTGGTGAGATACTAATTCCAGCTTGTGATTCAGAGACAGCCTGAGCTTGTGCTTCATTGGAGTAGAGGAAAAGTGAAGGGAAAATAAAAGCGATGAGTAAAAAGATAAAAAACAATCGCTTCATAATTTTCGATAAACTTATTTCCATACAATAAAAGTGCCAAACATAATAACGTTAACCTTACTATCATATCATTGAGATGCGCAGTGTAGCTGAGTTGTCTACACAAAACAAAAACCTCCCAAGCGGGAGGTTTTTGTTTTGTCTTTTTTAGTTAGAAGACTGGAGTTGCGATGTAGGTTAGGGTCGTGTTGTAGTCATCAGCCGCTTCCTGAAGTGGTGTGATCTCAATCTTGTACCCGATTGTAGTAGATCCAACGAGTGCGGTTGTTCCATCAGCAGGACCGGTATGACCGAAGATTTGTCTAGCAGTTGTACTCGCAGCAACAAACTTTGATCCGGTAAACTCACTCGAGTTTATGTCGTCAGAGGAGGTAAGTCCCCAGTGACCCCAAGTGTTTTCGTTTGCGATACTGTTCGTCGGAGACGACCAGACGGTTGGTGTGTTTACGTTGGTAGCGTTTGAGAAACTGTCGATATCTGCACCGTTTGACGACTGTAGCGGACCAGATTGTTGCACAGTCACTGTGAAGCCGCTTCGAGCATTAGTTGTGACGTTTAGTCGCTGACTAAGCACCTCTGGTACACCAGCAGCAATTTTTGCGTAGTTAATAGATGTTGGTGAGGTTGAGCCAGTCGTTGTAAGACCGTTCACAGCTGTAGAAGTTGCCATACCTGTCACTGTAAAGGTGAAGGTGGTGTCGACAATCGCTCGAACGAGCACGTTGCTAAGGATTGCGACTCGTGTGCGACCAGTGTCTGAAGTCCCCGCGGCGATAACCAACTCGTAAGAACCGGCTGTAGGATTTGTGATCCTATTTACGCCTGTACCACCTACGGTTGCGTTAGTACCAATCTTAATAATGATTGCTTGA
>JAYVWI010000013.1:0-5315 GCA_043786195.1 Minisyncoccota bacterium | reverse complement strand
TCAAAATGACCGGGCCGTTTTCGGTAATGGCTACAGTGTGTTCGAAGTGGGCGCTCCAGGACTCATCTTCGGTGTAGACACTATATCCATCGCCGTCGTCGTCGAAGAAGACGTCGGCACTACCCATGTTTACAATCGGTTCAATCGCGTACACGTGGCCAACTTCAATCAGAGGCCCGGTACCGGCCTTACCGAAGTTTGGAATGGTTGGTTCTTCGTGGACAGCATATCCCACGCCGTGACCGCAAAGCACCTCTACAATAGAGAATCCACGAGATTCTACGAGATTCTGGATCGCATGACTGATGTCACCGATATGATTACCCGGGACGGCTTGTTTAATACCGAGGGCAAGAGCTTCTTCGGTCACCGCTAAGAGTTTCTTCGCTTCTGGAGAAATTTCTCCGACACCGACTGTGATACCTGAATCGACAATCAGACCATTGTGACCAATCGACATGTCGAGATTGACGGTATCTCCCTCCTTTAAAATAACTTCTTCGCTCGGGACCCCATGCTGTACACAGTCATTGACCGAGACACAAATCGCTGCCGGGTATGGACGCTCTGCGAAAGTTGGATGGTAGCCGAGCAACACTGGCTCAACTTCATACTTCTCGACCAGTTCCATCGCCAAATCATCGATATCAAGTGTCGTCATTCCTGGCTTGAGTGCGGCCGCCAGTTCGCGAAGCATGGTACCAAGAATCGCACCAGCCTCTTTTAGCACTTCAATTTCTGCTGGGGTCTTTTTAGTAATCATATTAATTAAGATTAAGGGCGTTCAATATTTGTTGATGCACTCCTTCTACCGTATCGGTTCCGTCGATGTCATGTACATGCGTACTTGGACGAACTCGGTAGTAGTCGAGCACCGGCAATGTATCTTCACGATACCAACGAAGCCTCTCCTCAATTGATTCGTGTGTGTCATCTGTTCGAGCTCGACCGTGCATACGAGCGCGCACAACATCTTCTGGGGTATCGAGGTTAATCACGTGTACGTTGTTTCTTTCAAAAAATACTAACGCTTCTTCAAGCACATGGGCTTGCACTACCGTTCGCGGGAAACCGTCAATAAGCAGGTGACTCTTGGAGTCGAGTTGATCAAGCATGGCTTCCCCCCACAAAATATGCGTGAGGAAGTCTGGTTGTAAGGCTCCGGAGTCAAGCGTAGTAGCGACCTTTTTTTCCGCGTACGTCTCACTGCGCGCTGCGAGTGAACGGAAACGGCGGCCAGTCTGAATATCAACCACACGACGGATAGGGTCTTTCTCCACCATTGTCTTGTCGAGTTTATCAATTTGGGTTCCTTTTCCACTTCCTTGTGGACCAACAAAAATTACTGTGAGTGCGCGCATGACGTTACGAAATAAGATAATTAAAAATTTGTTGCTTCACTTCTTCGGTCGATAAATTGCCGTCGATGTCTATTAGTGTACCTTTTGTGCGGAAGAATTCTATCGACTTCCCGGTATAGGTATGGTATTCCTCAAGGCGTTTTTCAACTGACTTGGGGGCGTCGACAGCATCTCGAGCCCGCCTTGCGCTCCGAGTTCGGACCTCGTCGTCACTAATCTCGAGATTGAAGACGACATATGGACGATGCACCCAATAATGAATCTCGTGGAAGAGCTCTGCTTCATTTAGTTTCTTAGCAACTCCTTCAAAAACTATTCGTTCGCTAGGAAAGTCAGTCACGATAGCTCCTGTCATCCAATATGATGCTACCCATTCTGGCATCAAGTAACCACCCTCATAGGTTTCTTTCATTTGTGCGCCAAATGGCGTTGGGAGAGTGGTGGTCGAGCGCAACTTGTCTCCGTTGGAGTAGAGGATGCCGCCGAAGTTATTAATGACATTTTCGGCCTGCGTTCCTTTGCCTGAGGCAATTTTACCCATGAACGCGACACTTTGAAACTTGGTTGTATATTCCATAACTGCCCCGAGAGTAGCAACTTTTTCGGCCTCGCGCAAGAAAGTAGCGAGCGAGAGTCGCAAATTCAAACTTGTTCAACTTTATGACCGAATGGGCGAACTTTGTATCCCAAAGATACAATATGGTATTCTTGGGACACATGAAAAGAAAGCATATCATCACAATTTCCGGCAAACCAGGCAGCGGCAAGTCTTCCACGTCTGACCGCGTAGCTGAACTTCTAGGCTACACACGTCACTCGTCTGGCGACATGGTACGCCGCGTCTTGGCGCGCGAAGGTATGAGTCTTGAGGAATACAACCGCCGTGCCGCAGACGAGCATGATCTCGATGACAAAGTCGACGAAGAACTTCGTTCCTTACGTAACTCAAAAGACGTCATTGTCGACTCTCGCCTGGGTTTCTACTGGATTCCTGAGTCTTTCAAGGTGTATCTCGACTTAGACCTTGAAGTCGCTACCGCACGTATATTTAAGGACGCGGTAAATAACAAGAAGCGCAGCGAAGCCGGAGAGGGCGGCTCCTCTCTCCCCGACGTCGCCAGGCAAGTACGTGAACGCATGCAAGACGAGCAGAGCCGTTTTAAGTCACTCTATGGCGTTGATCCCTACAACACGCGCCACTTCGACCTCGTCATCGACACCTCTCGTCACGACCCTCAAACCGTCGCCATCACCGTCTTTGACATCTACCGTGACTGGCTCGAATCCGACACCTGGGAGCCAAAACGAAGTGAAGTACCGCTGGGGTACTCGTTTAAGAATCAATACTAAAAGAACCGGCCTCACAGAGGCCGGTTCTTTTAGTATATCTATCGAGAAGTAGTATTCCCGGAGTGAGACTTGAGCATCGAGTCGACGCAAGAGGTCGAGCACTACGTTTACCACAATCAGAACTGCCGTTCCTCCGATGGCGAGTGCGGTGATACCCGTAAGTACCTGCATGCCGATTGGAAGAATAGCGATCGCACCGAGGAAGAACGCACCTACAAGTGTCAGTCGAGTTACCAAGTTGCCGAGGTACTCTGACGTACTTCCGCCGGGGCGGATGCCTGGGATGAATGCCCCGTTTCGCTGCAAGTTCTTCGCCATCGCATCTGGGTCAAAGGTGACCGCAGTGTAGAAGAAGGTGAAGAGGACTACGAGCGTGAAGTACGTGATTCCGTACGCGAGCTGATTGTTGATGAAGTTCGTCACTACCTCGTTTGCATGCGCTACCCACGGCAGATGGAAGGCTGAAAGGATATTCAACACCATTTGTGGAAAGAGGATGATTGAGAGAGCGAAGATGATTGGAATCACACCGGCTTGGTTGAGACGAAGCGGCAAGTATGAACTACTTCCACCGTATGTTTTGCCGCCACGACTTTGCTTGGCGTAAGTCACCGGGACCGGACGCTCAGCTTCAGTCATAAAGACGACGCCAAAGATGATAAGAATCGCTACGAGACCGAAGCCTAAGTAAAGTGGCAACTGCGCTGGGTCATATGAGTAGGTAAGCTGACCAATCGTCGCTGGGAAACGGGACACGATTCCAGCAAAGATGATAATCGACAGACCATTCCCAATACCATACTCAGTCGCGAGTTCACCAATCCACATCAACATTACAGAACCAGCCACAATGAGAACCACGTTAACAATGAATTCAAATGATGAGAGTCCAGTGATTACTCCTTTACTTTGTAGAAGAGTAAGGAACCCAAAGCCCTGCAAGATAGCTAGTGGCAAGGCGATCATACGACTCCACTGAGTAAACTTCGCGCGACCAGCTTCTCCTTCTTCGCTGTACATACTCTTGAGACTCGGTGACATCACTGTCATGAGCTGCATGATGATAGAAGACGTAATAAACGGCCCTACCCCAAGCATCACAATCGAGAGATTTGAAAGTCCACCGCCTGAGAAAATATTGAGAAGTCCAAGAAATTGGTTGTTTGTGAAGAATTGTTCGAGAACATTTTGGTCTACGCCTGGAATTGGGATTGAAGCCAACAGACGGAATACAGCAATGGCGCCGAGAACAAATAGAACTCGGTTACGTATCGCTGGGTCAGTAAAGATGATTTTGAACTTGTGAAGAAATGTCTGCATAGGCGTAATGCTATCGCTTATTTAACACTTCCGCCAGCCTTTTCAATCTTTTCCTTGGCTGAGGCGGAAACCTGACATCCTTCTACGTTGATTTTCTTAGTGATTTCACCAGTTCCAAGAATCTTGACGACTGGCGGCTTGCGACGGACAGTAGAGATAACTCCGGCGATAACCAATGATTTTGGTGAAACGGTAGCGCCGTTTTCGAAGGCTACTTCAATCTTAGAAAGATTGACGGGTACGGCGAGAACGCGTTCTTCGTTTACTGTTTGAGCACGGTTCTTACCGTGACCACGGAGCTTTGGAATCTTTTTGATGAATTCGAGCATTTCTGAACGAGTACTGTTACCAGTACGAGCAGTCTGCCCTTTCATACCACGACCCGAAGTCTTTCCTCGCTTTCCACCACGTCCGATCCGCTTGGCGGTCTTCTTTGGGGTTAACGGCTTAAGTTCATGAAGTTGCATATTATGAAGCCTTCTTAAGTTGCTTAAGCGCTTCGACAGCAGCGCGAGCATTGTTAAGCTTGTTCTTACTTCGTGAGAAGATTTTTGCAGTGATGTCCTTTACACCACCCATTTCGAGTACCGTACGAACTGAAGAACCGGCTACAAGTCCACGACCTGGCGCTGGCATCATCATCACTTCACTTGAAGCGTACTTTACGTGCGCGTCGTGTGGAATGTGTCCGTCTTTGTTCATTGGGATGATGATCATGTTCTTCTTTGCGTCACGCACGGCCTTTTCGATAGCGAGCTGTGTGTCACCGGCCTTTCCGATACCAACGCCCACCTTACCCTTTTTGTCTCCAATCACCATGGCGACTGAGAAACTGAAACGACGACCACCACCCATCACACGAGTCACGCGACGGATACTGATAATCTTTTGTTCGAATTCTGGCCGAACGCGTTCTGGACGAGCTTGGCGACGTGGGCGGCGATCATTACTACGACCACCTGCTCCGGCTCCACCACGACGGTCGTTGCCACCAGGTCCGCGGCGGAATGGTGGGCGACGTGTAGCATCACCAGCTGGTGCATCGGTTGTAGGTACCACTGTGGGTACTACGGCTTCTGAAGTAACAACTTCAGTTGTAGCTTCCGGCTGTGTTGTTTCTGACATTATTAGATTTCTTAATGAGCGTAGCGAATTGTTGAAATCTTGTACGTACGAAATGTGTTCCTTTCCTAGAACACATTTTGGACGAGGGACTCCGATTCACCACTACTCGTTGTTAACTAGAACTTCAATCCTCCTTCGCGGGCAGCATCAGCGAGAGCC
>JAYVWI010000012.1:0-8493 GCA_043786195.1 Minisyncoccota bacterium | reverse complement strand
TCGTCGCTAGGCGACGACTTTTTCTTTACTTACCCCGATACTTCTCAATCTCCTTGTGATTCCCTTCCATCAAGACTTTCGGGACTGCATATTCTTTCTTTTTGTATTTTAAAACTTCGGGTCGAGTATATGTCTCTCCTGTCGTCGCACGTTCATCTTCGAGAGATTCAAAAGTACCGAGTACGCCCTCAATCTGCCGGGCGGTCGCGTCGATAATAGTGAGTGCTGGGAGCTCGCCGCCTGTGAGGATGTAGTCCCCCACGCTTATTTCTTCTGCACCAAGAATTTCTAGCACCCGTGCATCGATCCCTTCGTAGCGTCCAGAAATGAGAACAAGGTGGTTATACTTTTTTGCGTACTCTTTTGCCAAATCTTGCGTAAAGACTGTACCGCGTGGTGACATAATCAGCGTCTTCACTTTGGCTTGGTCTTTCTTCTTCCCTACGGCTTTCTCCCACGCCTTCAAAATCGGCTCCGCATACATCACCATCCCCGGCCCACCGCCATAAGGCCTGTCATCCACCTTCTTATGTTTATCTTTCGTAAACTCACGTGGATTGTAGTATTTCACCTCAATCTTTTTCCCTTTCACCTTGGCACCTTTCCCTTTCTCACTCTTCTGGGCGCGCCCAAGCACACTCGCGTCGGTGTACGCAGCACATAAATCAGGAAATAATGTAATAACGTGAAATTGCATATAGCTACTCTAACTCACTTCTAAGTTTCATCCAAAGCTTTCCAAGCTCATTCTTTCCTTCTCCAGTCCCAATTCCCCAAAACATATCTGTAGGAGAATTTTCAATAATATCTTTACCTTTTGTTTCTAATAGCAGGGACTTCACCTTTTTGTGTTGATGAATTTTTGCACGGAGAATTTCTTCCATATAGTCAACTTTCACAAAGTGCCACTCTTGAGAAACTTCAGTGATATGAGCTTCAGAAATAACTTTAGTGTCTCGCGCGCTTCTGGCAGACAAGATTAGTTCTGCTGTTGGTGAATTAGAAAAAATAAATTTCTTCCACTGATAAGCATGTTCAGAGGTTGGAAAAAGTTGCCCCCATAACTCAATAGCAAAAGCAGAAAAATTATCGAACGCATAATACTGAGGCGTATAAAAATAAACTGCCGTATCAGTGACGTAATTTGGGTCAGATATTATAGTAGCTTCGCTCATAAAAAAATCCTAACATAAAAGACGTTAAAGGGTGAGCTCTAGACGTACTTATGTGAGGTGGCGAGCATCTGCAGACGGCTGGCCAGTCAAAAGAAAGACCAGACGGATGTCTGGTCTTTCTTTTGCAGCCGTCGAAGCCGAAGTAAAAATCTGCTGAGATTTTTACGGTCACCGGCTTACATAAGTACGTCTTAGATTCTCAAATCGTCAATCGCCTGATCCAAAGTCTTAGTTTCGGCCACCGGGTTATCTTCCTTCATCGCTTCGGACATTTCGCGACTCATTCCTTTGCCGCCTTCTGGTTCGTTGATCTTGAGATTCACACGAGCATCATGCTTCATGCCAACTACTCGAAGGAGAGTGCGTATAGCCTTAGCGGTGTTGCCTGAGCGACCGATAATCTTACCCATGTCTTCTGCGTGGACGTCAAGAGTCAGGAGGACTCCCATTTCATCCACAGTACGGTTTATATTTACTGAATCCGGGTGGTCGACGAGTGCCTTTACGAGGTTCTCGAGAAATTGCTTATCTTCGTGGGTATCCATACATCTATATCTTATCTATAACTGGTAAGCAGTCGTCACTGTATGCAACGTGCCCTACATAAAAGCATACGAGAGTAGCTCGTATGCGTCAATGGAGGTTGTGGTGATTGCTAGTCGGCTTCGGCGTCTGTCTGTGCTTCTACGTGAGCATCCTCAGTAGCTTCCTTTACTTCTTCGCTCACTTCCGCTATTTCAGCATGGTCAACAGGAGCTGCTTCATCTGCCACCACTTCGACTTCAAGTGCTGCGGCCGCAGCTGCTTCAGCGTCAGCCTTAGCCTTGGCTTCTGCTGCTACTTTCGCAGCCGCCGCTTCAGCTTCTGCTTTGATTTTAGCTTCATCGATAATTGGAGACTTCTTAGGAAGAACGTTCTTCTTCTTGCCTTCAATAATCTTTTGAGAAACCAAGATATTGTGAAGAGTATCAGATGGTTGAACACCCTTTGCCAACCATTCTTTAGCCTTTTCACCATCGATTTGAACGTGGTTCATTTTAGGATTGTAAGAACCAAGGCGGTCGACATGCTTGTCGCTCTTAACACCAGTTCGCTTGTCAGTTACCACAATTCGGAATGACGGATCATTCTTGCGGCCAACTCGTTGTAAACGCATCATTAACATAGTGGCGACAGCATACCAAAAAGCAGGAAAAGGTCAATAGCAACAACATTTATTAAAAAAGGCCGAACGTTCACTATATGAATCGTACGACCTCGAGCAGGCACCTCTCCAGATGAACCTCACTTTTGTCCTCCCTGGACCAAAGCGCGCAAACTATGACATATGGTAAAAAATAACGCAAGTGCTATACTGCCCGCATGTTAAAAACCCATGAAGGGCCGATTATGGTTCGCGGTAAGGGTGTCGGCTTTGTGGCCCACCCTGATTTAGAAGAAGATATTGTTATCGAGAAGGAAAACCTCGGCTTTGCGCTTGATGGTGATATTGTGGAAGTAGAGCTTAAAGCCAAGGTTGAAGGTAAACGTCAGGAAGGCATCGTGACTCGTGTGGTCAAGCCAGCTCACCGGGAACTCATCGGGACCGTAAAGGAACGGCAAGAAAATGGCCAGAAGGTGGCTTACGTACAGCCGGACAACTCCCGCATTCATATCCGGCCTCTCCTCCCCAACGCCACCTCAAACGATATTGGTATGAAGGTGGTCGTAGAAATCGAAAGTTGGAAAAATCCTCTGCTCGACCCCTTAGCTAAAATTACCGAAACTATTGGCCACGCGGGTGATCATGAGACTGAGATGCAAGCCATCATCCGTTCTGGTGGATTTTCTAAATCCTTCCCTGAGTCAGTCCAAGAAGCTGCACACAAGCTTTATGAAAATAAAGAAAAGATTTTTGCTGACGCGCTGAAAGACCCTAAGCGAAAGGACTTGCGTGGTATCACCACCATGACCATCGACCCGGCGGATGCCAAGGACTTTGATGATGCGCTATCATGTCGCACGCTCGAGAACGGCAATACTGAAGTCGGTATTCATATCGCTGACGTCTCCCACTATGTTGTCGATGGCCAACCACTCGACCAAGAAGCGCGCGAACGTGCCACTTCGGTCTATCTCGTGGACCGCGTGATTCCAATGCTTCCGGAAGTCCTTAGTAACGACCTCTGTTCGCTTCGTCCTAATGAAGACCGACTCGCCTTCTCTGCCGTCTTTGAGCTCGACAGCGACGCCCACATACAAAGTGCCTGGTACGGCCAAAGTGTCATTCATTCAGACAAACGCTTCTCATATGAAGAAGCTCAAGAAGTGCTCGATAAGCAAGACGGCACCCTGCTCGCCGAACTCAACACTATGATGAAGCTTGGCCGCATCCTGCGCCGCAAGCGGCATGCAAATGGCGCCATTGCGTTTGAACAACCAGAAGTAAAGTTTGAACTCGATGAACGTGGCGCACCAATCCGCGCGTACACCAAGGTTCGTACTGAGACCATGCTTATGATCGAAGACTTCATGCTTCTCGCCAACCGTGAAGTGGCGACCTATATCAATCAACTCGCGAAATCGAAGAACAAAGACATGGGCTTCGTCTACCGTATTCACGATGTACCCAATCCAGACAAGATCGAAGATCTGGCCACCTTCGTTCACGCACTCGGCTACGAATTTGAAACTAAAAAAGGCGTAGTGGGTGCCAAAGCGCTCAATCAGCTGATGAAAGATGTAGAGGGCAAGCCAGAGGAAAATCTCATCAAGACTGCCAGCATTCGCTCAATGGCCAAGGCAATTTATTCCAGCAAAAACATCGGTCACTTCGGCCTTGCTTTCAAGTTTTATACTCACTTCACCTCACCAATTCGTCGCTACCCAGACCTCATGGCCCACCGGATGCTTCGTCAGCACCTCGATGGTATTCACATTGGCGAAAAGGAAATGGCGAAGTACGAGCAAATGTGTGTCAAATCTTCCCAGCGAGAAATGGAAGCCGTCTCAGCCGAACGCGACTCCATCAAATACAAGCAAGTCGAATACCTGATGAATAAAATCGGAGAAATCTTCGACGGTGTCATCACCGGTGTCACTGACTGGGGTATCTACGTCCAAGAAAAAGGCTCCCTCGCCGACGGCATGGTGCGACTCTCTAGTATCCGTAGCGACTACTTCGAGCACGAAGCAACGAAGTATCGTATTAAAGGCAAAAAAACCGGCAAGACCTACCGCCTAGGAGATGAGGTAAAAGTAAAACTCCTCCGCGCCGACAAAGATGAACGTCAGCTAGATTTTGAACTGATTACGAAATAGAAAATGGACCGCATCGTATTGCTACGTGCGGTCCTTTTTTCAACCGAAGTTGAGTTTAGTGGCGACGACCCCGAGCGCCACGACCGAGGAGGAAGTCGAGGAAACCCCGAGCTTCGCGTTCGGGCGGAAAGCGGCCGAGCTCGATCATGATCATGCCATCGGGCATACCCCCACTGCGCGACCTTCCGTCATCCGGGACGCCGAGCACGGTCCAGTCAGAGAGAAGCTTGATCTTGTGGAGATCGACATCGGTCGAGATGATGTGCGAATCCAGCGAGCGGAAGAAAAGCTTGTGGATGATACTGTGCTCGCCCCGCTCAGCATCCACCAGCAGGTTGTGGAGGTGCTGCAGGTGGAACGGGACGACGCCGAGTTCGATATCGCTTTCCCGGCGCTCCAAAGCTGAGGGGTTGGGCACCGGCTCATCGGTGCGAGTGAGCGCAGCGGCAATCCGTTGCGCAAGGTCGAGCTTCTGGGCTTCGTTGGTATTGTCGGTCATGGTCTTCTCCTTATCCGACGGTTGGTGAACTTTGTGTACTTATATTTATTTTAATAATACACATTAAATACAGACTGTCAACCTTTAGATAAAAATCCATGTTTTGAGGGAAGAGTTAGTGTAGGCATTGCGAAACATTCACAGCGACAACGCCAGGAGCGAGGACGTTGAGCAGTGCCTACACTAACTCTTCCTTGTACACTCCGATACAGGGGGAAACTCGCAATTTTGAAAAGCAATCCCATTGCTTTTCAACTACGCTCGTTTGCTCAGTTTTTGGCATTCACTGCAGCTTCGTCAAATTTTACTGACAGCACCTTAGAGACACCTTCGATACCCATGGTGATGCCGTAGAGGATGCCGGCCCTAGACATGGTTTCGCGGTTGTGGGTGATGAGGATAAGTTGAGACTTGGAGGCAAGCGCGGTGATCATATCGCCATAGCGGCGACTATTGGCTTCATCGAGCGCAGCATCTGTCTCGTCGAGAATAATAAACGGTGGCGGATTGACCTGACTCATGGCAAAGATAAGGGCGATGGAAGTAAGGGCACGTTCGCCGCCAGAGAGCATATCGAGTCCGCGCACACGCTTATTTGGTAGCGAGACGGTAAGTTCAATCCCCTCTTCGACGACGACGTCTTCAGTCTCATCCTCGTCATCTGACTGACGATTTTTAATAGCGACACGCTGCAAACCAGCCGAACCACCGCCAAACATCAAAGCAAAGAAATTACTAAACTCAGTGGCAATCTTTTCTACCCCAGCATTAAATTGTGCTTCGAGCTTTTCTTGAAGCTCAGCAATCAGCGATCTGAGATTCTGAACTGAAGTGACCAAGTCTATGAGCTCTCGCTCAAGAAATTCGTCACGCTCTTTTGCGTTGTTATATTCTAAAAGTAAATCTTCGGTTGCTCCTACACCGAGTTCCTCGAGACGAATCTTTAGTTTTTCAAGTTGACGTCTGCGCGCGTGCTGTACTTCACGTGCTTCAGCCACGATTACTTCAAGTGGCACTTCGATTTCGTTTTCATCTACCACTACGTACGTAAAATAATCTGAAGCACCGCGGCCAACAAGAGAAACGGCCTCTTGAAGCTCCTGCTTAAAATCATCGCGGTCACGATTAAGTACGGAGAGCTCATTTTCGATACTACTTATATACCCTTCATTCTCACGTCTTTTTTGCATCAGCTCAAACATGCTCCGTTCTGCCACACGCTTACCCTCAAGATCAGTCATTTTAGCAGTACGTTGTGACACCACTTTTTGCTCGGCTTCCTGCTCTTTTTCTAGTGCTGCAGTAACAATCTTTTCGATACTAGTAAGTTGGTGCTGCAGTCTGCCTAATTCTGCACGATCATCTTCGGTCGTATCAATGACTTCTCCCTGACTTTTCTTAAGAAAACTACGAAGCTGGTGAACGAGATCGGAAAGCGCACGCTGGAGATTTGCTTCTCCGCCGCGACTAAGAGCTTTTTCGGCACTGACTGAAATATCTTCCACGAGCTGTTCGAGGTGAGCGTGAGGAATTAATTTATTGTGCGTTGATTCGCTTTTGTGAGCGTGTTCTAGACGACGTTCGAGAAATGAAATCTGACCTTGCAACTGACTTAGTTCGTGCTGTGTTTGCTGTCGCTCTTTACTGGCATCTTTGTAAAGATTTTCTACCAGCAGAAGAGCCTCTCTAGCCTCCACATCTTCGTTGTCTTGCAAGGCTTCTTTGGCTTCAGAAATTTTGTCTGAAAGCCGCTCCAGCTCTTCTTCAGGAATCCGTCTAGCGGCAGTAAGTCTATCAAAATGATGTGCGATGTATGTATCTTCACGGCGAAGATACTCTGCGAACGCGCGCTTCAACTCTGCTTGCACTTCCAATGAACGTTCTGCTTTTTCTACCTGTTTCTTTAAATATTTTAAATGTGGGGCAGCTTCACGACGAAGTGACTCTACCTGGGCTATATTTTCAGTTGTCTTTGAAAGCTTACGGTCAGTTTCTTGTTTCTTCAGTTGAAATACCTTGAGTCCAAGAGCGTCCTCAATCATCTCGCGACGCTCCTTAGCACCAGCCGAAAGAATCCGGTCGGCTTCACCTTGAGAAATAATATGATGACCGGTTGAACCAATATTGGCGTTGGCCAGAAGTTCATGGATATCTTTAAGACGCACCTGTGAGCCATTGAGCTTATACTCGTTTGCTCCGTCACGATGGACGACTCGTTCGATTTTAACTTCGTCAAAGTCGAGCCCAAATGTGCGATTTGTATTATCAAACGTCAGCTCAACAGCCGCACGGTTACCACGCGCAATTTTATCCGAGCCGCCCCAAATCAAATCCTCACCTTTCTTTCCGCGCATCGACTTCACTGACTGTTCACCGAGTACAAACCTAAACGACTCCGCCACATTACTCTTCCCAGAACCATTTGGACCGACGATGGCAGTGATGGGTACAGAAAACTCAAAGTCGCTTTTCTTAGCGAATGATTTAAATCCATTGATTGTCAGCTCCTTTAAATACATAGACTACAAACACTCTACCCCCGGTGAATACACGCTGTACTCATTGGCGCGCAAATTTCCTACAGAAATACCACATATTTCAGGGTATCGAGAAAACTCATCAGACTGAGCAGTGATAAATTGTGACTCGACACTTTGATGCACAATGACCTTGAACGCACTACGATCAATATTTGTACGGTATATATATCCAAGGTCTTGGTCTAACTCGTGATTTGGGTCTTTAGGTAGTGAGGCAATATAATCTGGAACTAGTCCTTCAATATAGTCATCGCAATTCCCTTGTCCCCAACCAGACAACGGGCCTGGGCCAACCCATAGTGTCGTTGGCGCACTACAACCTTCCTTAGGATATGAGCCGTTCTGAGCTTTGTATAGCTCGATTGCTAGCTGGAGCGCTTGCAAGTCACTCTTGCGAGCTGCATCTCGGGAATTTTTTCTGGCAGTATCAAAACTGAGTACGAGAATACCAGCAAGAATACCGATAATAGAAATTACTACGAGTAACTCGATGAGGGAAAAGCCGGCTTGAAAATTTCTTTTAAACATCGCAGTTATTGTATGCTAATAGTATCATTTAAAGTTTGCTTCATGGCTCTCTAGTACACACTAAATCTACTACATCTTACAGACGACGCTTTCTGTCTCCCGTGCCATATATGCTGGAGACGAATTATTAGAATACCCTCCCCAAGTTCCGTATGAAGTTTGGAAAACAGGATCTGAAGAGTCACAGTCTCGAGCCTTGTTACAAGAGTTCGTGTTTACCCGATCACACATCGCGACGTCACAATCAGGTCTACAAGTTGGATCAAGCGGTTCCGTTGCATTGGAACAAGTTACCGGGCCAGAGTCGCTCACAGCACAACTTTTCAAGGAATGTCCATAGGTCACTATTTCTGATTCGACAGTTTTCCTGGCCATTAGCTTATACACAGTCCCGTTAGTATCGGTCATGTACACATACCCCGAATCGGTTCCATTGAGGCGTTTGTCTTGT
>JAYVWI010000011.1:0-4599 GCA_043786195.1 Minisyncoccota bacterium | reverse complement strand
GTGGAGATGGCGAGAATTGAACCCGCGTCCGAATCAGAGTGCGATTGTGGGTCTACGTGTGTAGTTTATCCTTTGATTTAAGTTCCTAGCCTATAGGATAAGCAAAACAGCTAAGTTCCGAGTTGTTACAAACTTGAGTCCCACAGACAACGGCTATGGAACCCACAGTCTCGTGGCTATTCTACGAGCTACCGCGTATGAGACGTTTACGGTAGTCGCATCGTCCGGCAGGCGTGTTTACGCGAATGCGGGAGCGAATCCTAACGCGTTAGCGTAAGGACTTGGTATTGCTTTGTTTGCAAATACAGAGTGGAACCTTTTTACGAATTGATTACCAGTTTCGACACGCACACAACCGACACGACTGACCGTCGATGCCTAGCATCCCCCAAAATAATTCAAGTCTTAAATTATTTTGGGGAACGATGTACATTTTTTACTTCGTTACTATAAGGCGGTGCGGATGGTTGTAAGCCATCCGCGGTCCTAGTGTGTTTTAGAACACAGATTAGTCGCCGAACATTCGGCGATCGCTCAGTTGGTCAAAACGACCGGAAGGGCAGGTGCTTTTGAAGGTGCGTTCCCCCAGTCGGTCTAGACCTTCTTCGTCGGGACTTTCGGCGGGAGGAACGCGATACCCATGCGATCCTTCATCCAAACCCAAGTCGAAGTCGCGCGAAGCGTGATGGTGCGGTTCTTCCGTCCATCCACCTTCGGTTTCGTCGAACACGGTTTCGGACGAAGCTCCGAGTGGTGTGATGGACAATTTTCCTCCTGAAGTCATGGTATTCCCCTTAGTCTCGAACATGATGGTGTCTCCAATGCGTGTGCATTGACCACCTTATAGTAACCAAGTTATTGATTTTTCAATGTACGTTCGATATCACGCTTTACGTCCCTCGCTTGGATAGACTGACGCTTGTCGTGCAGTTTCTTTCCCCGTACGACGGCGATTTCGAGCTTAATATGTCGGCCAGAATTATACAATCGAAGAGGGATAGCTGTCAAACCCTGAGTCTCAGTTTGGAGTTCAATTGCGGACAGCTCTTTTTTGGAAAGAAGAAGCTTACGAGGTCTTTCAGGGTCGTGTTTTTTCAGCAGATTTTTCGGTTGGTAGAGGTTGATGTTGAGTCCAACGACAAAGGCTTCGCCACCACGAATGATAACAAAAGCCCCCTCGAGCTTGCCGCGACTGGCGCGAGCAGATTTTACCTCGTGTCCAAGCAGCACAATACCCGCCTCGTAGGTGGTGAGGACTTCGTAGTCGAAATGGGCTTTTTTGTGTGACAGATATGTGGTCATTTGTACATGCTACTATAGTCGTAACATAGCATTTGAGCAATATGATACTTGAAGGTGATAAGTCAGTGGTAGAAGCAATCAAAGAGAAGAAACGCCTCATAGATGCTGGGGAGGCCCACGATCATTTAAAGATTTTATGCATCTGTGATGGCGGTCTTATTAAGGGAGCCTATTCGGTTGGAGTAGGGCTGGCCTTAGAAGAACTTGGATACACTGACGTATTTACCGATTTGGTAGGGGTTTCCTCTGGCGCTGTATCAGCCGCGTATTTTTTAGGGGGAAATACCTACCAAGGCGGAACGCTCATTTACGACGAATGTTGTTCTAAGCGTTTCCTGAGCCTCTGGCGGTTCTGGGCACCGGTGGATACCGATTACATTATTGACACCTTAAAAGGTGTCACGAACAAACCGCTTCGGATAAAAGAAATTTTTGAATCACCAACAAAGCTTCATATCGGTGTTTCTGATTTTCAAACAGCAAAACCCAAACTCATCTGTCCTCAAAGTGAAGACGAGCTACTTGAATCAATTCGCGCTTCTATACTATTGCCGAGTGTGGCCAAAGGGAAGGTGTATCTCGCGGGCAGACGCTATTTTGACGGCGGTGTTTCGTACCCACATATTATTCACGAAGCAGTAGCGACCATAGACTTTTCCCATGTCCTTATTTTAACGAGCCAAAACTATAAAGAAGAAAACGTTTCGAAGTTTGAGAAACTTATTTGCTCGACGATATTTCGTCATCGTATCTCCAGTCGCGGTTTGTTTGCCTTTAACAATCGCAGGCGTGCACGAAGAGAAGCATTAGACGCACTTTTGAAAGACACCTCAGTGTCATCCCTCTTGGTGTGGGGCGACGGTTCAATTAAGGGCGCCGAACGTGACAGAGAAAAGGTAAAAGGAGTTGTTGAGCGATATAAAAAAAGGTGGCTCGATATTATGGCTGAAGACTAGTCGTTCGTATTCCAGCCGTAATACTGTAACGACAAAGCCCTTTCCTCGGCTGTGGTAGTGGGTTGGTCAGGTAATCTACCCTGACAATGCTAAGTCTAAGCAAGGTAAAGGCATAAGAAAGAGAAATTTTTACGGCCGTATTCTTCCATGACTTAAGACTTATGATACTACTGATGATAAAGACAAAAAACTCGCAAAATCAAGGTATTTCTGTATAATGCCCTCCATATGAACAATCCCATTAAAAACGACGAATTAGAAGAAAATACTACACCGAAAGAAGCGGTGGTAGTTACTGAAACCTCAGAAGGCAGTCACGAACCGACTGATACTACAATGAGTCCTATTCCACCGGCTAAGAAGGATGCGGCGCAGCAAATAAAAGATATGGGAAAGAAAGTACCGCTTGGTCCGGGCAATTTTTGGAACAATATGCTCACTACAGTCCTCCTCCTTATCGTGGTGACTGCGGTCTTTTCGTATCTCACTGAAAAAAACACCAAACCGACCCAAATCTCCATCAGTGATGTTGCCGGACAAGTGAAGGCAGGTGAAGTGAAACAAATCATCGTGCGGGGCGATGTGCTTGAGATTGACTACAACGACGAGACGCGTACTCATGGTGAAGCAAAGCGCGAAGTGGACGCGCCTATTACCGGTACTCTCAATAATCTTGGTGTGACAGCAGATGAAATCGCTAAGATTAAAATCGACGTCCAGCGTGAGAGCGGCTTTATGTACTGGTTTGGCCAGTTTGCACCATTCCTTTTCCCACTCCTTTTCCTCGGTGTTGTGATTTGGTTCTTTACTCGCTCTGTCAAAGGTGCCGGTATGCAGGCACTTAACTTCGGTTCTAGTAAGGCGCGAATGATCGACCCTAATGACGCGAGTCAGAAGGTGACCTTTAAGGATGTGGCTGGTGCCAAAGAAGCCAAGCAAGAACTCGAAGAAATTGTCGACTTTTTGAAGAACCCTAAGAAATTCCTCGAAATTGGTGCTGAGATCCCTAAGGGCGTGATGATGATGGGTGCGCCTGGTACTGGTAAGACCTTACTCGCTCGCGCGGTTGCGGGTGAAGCTGGCGTACCGTTCTTCTCTATCTCTGGCTCTGAGTTCGTCGAGATGTTTGTTGGTGTCGGTGCGTCACGTGTACGCGATCTCTTCCAAATGGCAAAGAAAGCTGCGCCAGCAATTATTTTTGTCGATGAAATTGATGCAGTCGGACGAGTGCGTGGGACTGGAGTGGGTGGAGGTAATGATGAACGTGAACAAACCCTCAACCAAATTCTCGTCGAGATGGACGGCTTTGAACCAAACGCGAAGGTGATTGTGATGGCCGCCACCAACCGTCCTGACGTACTCGACCCGGCCCTGCTTCGACCGGGACGCTTTGACCGTCGCGTGACTATCGACTTGCCAGACCGCGGTGATCGCGAAGAGATTCTCAAGATCCACGCCCGCAAGAAGCCATTGCAAGACGATGTAAATCTTGCGCTGGTAGCAAAGCGTACACCTGGCTTTTCAGGAGCAGACCTTTATTCCCTGATGAACGAAGCAGCTATTCTTGCCGCTCGTGAAATGCGGAAGAAAGTCGGACAATTTGATATTATCCGCTCAATTGAAAAAGTAATGCTTGGCCCAGAGCGCAAGAGTCATGTGCTCAGTAAGCACGAGAAGCTCGTCACTGCGTACCACGAAGTCGGCCACGCACTTGTTGCTTCAGTCCTTCCTCACGCCGACCCGGTGCAAAAGATTTCTATTATCTCCCGCGGTCGCGCGGCAGGGTACACGCTCAAGCTGCCAGACCAAGATCGTCGCATGCACACCAAGAAAGAATTCCTCGACGATATTGCGATGACACTCGGCGGCTACGTGACTGAAGAAATGATTTTTGGCGACCTTTCAACCGGTCCATCAAACGATCTTCAAGTCGTGGCCAATATGGCACATGATATGGTGACGCTCTACGGTATGAGTGAAAAACTCGGTCCAGTAGCGTACGCTGGTACCGGCGGTCGACTCATCGGCGGCGGGTACTCAGAAGATCGTGGCTACTCACCACAAGTTGCGAAGATGATCGACGACGAAGTAGCGCGGATTATTGACGAAGGAAAAGCTCGTGCCTACGAAGTACTCACGACACACAAAGCTGCGCTTGAAGCTATCTCAATCAAGCTGGCAGAAGTAGAGACACTTGAACGGGAAGAATATGAACTCCTTCTCAAGCAACATGGCGTTGAAATCAAAGATGCCTTCAAAGCAAAATACGGCCACGACAAAGAAATCGGTGACCCAAGTAGTGTGTTGGTGTAATAAAAATAAAAAGCGGCGGCCGTCAGGC
>JAYVWI010000010.1:0-10739 GCA_043786195.1 Minisyncoccota bacterium | reverse complement strand
GTGCTAGGGTAAGTCTTAAAAAGCCCAAGGCGGTTGTTACTGAAACAAAGCGAGTCTTGATAAAAAAGATCGAAGTTTCTGCTTCAAAAAAAGCTACTGAAAAGAAGATTGCAATAAAAAGTGAAATGCAAAAAGGCAGTAGACCTTTTTCAAAAAATGAGAAGGCAGTGATTGAAGCTTCTATGCGAACTCCTAAAGTAGCACCACTTCCTAAAGTAGAATTGGTTGTTGTACCGAGCAATATGAGCATTCGCGCTCGTGAAAAAGCTCTTGCTATTCTCCAAAAAATGTCCGAAGATTTCGACGTTTCGGCACAGAAAATGGCTTACGGAATGGGACTGTGTTTAGTACTTTTAGGCGGAAGTATGTCACTTTTGTCTTCTGGATATTTTCCTCAAGTTCAAAGACAAATCGCTCAAGTTATTAGCACTGCTAGTTCAACTATCCAGACAGCAACACAAAATACTATAACTTTGATAATACCTGCCCCTGCCTACACCATCACAGCGCCGCTGCCTCCTGAAATTCACGGCACCGTAGATTCTTCCTTTATCCTAAAGTACGCCGATAATGTTGATATAAAACTATACAGCCTGGACTCAGGGAGACTTACAAGTGTTTCGTATGACAAACCAGCTGCGGATACCTATCATTTTAGAGTCTCTCAGGCGAATCTTAATCCAGGAACATACATTACACGAATCTCAGCTCGGGCACTGGTAGATCAGTCTGTTCATACCTTTCCGGGCAATCAGTTTATTATTCCAGCAGTAGTTCAAACAAGCACTGCTGTGAACACAACAAGTCCCGTCAATAACACAACCGGGACAACCTCCAACACAACAACCTCGGCAGGTACGGCTACGGTGACCACCGGCAGCGCAGGCACAACAGTCGCTACTTCAACTCCGGTGGTGCAAGAAAAACTTGAGGTTAAAGTAGTTCTACCTAGCGGAACTCTTTCAGGAAACTCAATTCTCAAAGCAATCGCGCCCGATAATACACTAGGTGCTCTATTTTTTATCAGACCGATCAAAACAGTAACGCTCTCACAACTCGGCACCGCCACCAAAGGAACCAACAACTGGTACTACCTTTTTAATACAATTAATAAGCCGAACGGAGAGTACGAAATATTGGCTCGGGCAAAAGTAAACGACGTCTATCTCATAAGCCAGCCAGTGAGAATAAAAATTGAAAACTTCGCACAAACAGTAGTTGCTGCTCAACCAATCAACGAAATAACCCCGGAGCCGGTTCCTGTTGCAGCAGAACATGAGACTTTGCCAATACAAGGAACTATCGCAAAACCGCCAATTAATGTTCCTAAGGTAGAAGAACGTAGCTTTGTTAATCTTGAAGAAAAAGAGACACCAGCATCTCCAGCGGAAAAAATCCAGCCACTTTCAAAAGAATCATCCGACTTACTTGAAAAAAACCGAGATGAACTTACTGAACTTTTTGAGCGATATGCTGTTGCGACGCAGTCGGGCAGCCAGCTCACAATTCAACTTGCTTTGAAAGAGCTCGAAGCTGCTCGCTCTAGAATCGTAACGGAAGCAATTAAAAATCCAGAATTGAGCAATGAAGCGAGTAAAATAGGTCTTGAATTTTCAGAGCATATCGACATGCTCAAAAACCGAA
The DNA here is from genome assembly GCA_043786195.1 of Minisyncoccota bacterium. Taxonomy (GTDB): domain Bacteria; phylum Patescibacteriota; class Minisyncoccia; order Phycocordibacterales; family UBA918; genus OLB19. The sequence goes on along the minus strand of JAYVWI010000010.1, from coordinate 9,095 downwards.
TCGAGATTTTTGAAAAACTTCGCAAGAGTTCTAGTAAGGAAGATACTCACACGGATACCGATGGAGATGGCATTTCAGACTTTGACGAGCAAAATCTATACCGCACTGACGCTCACAATCCCGATACAGATCACGACGGCTTTATGGATGGTACCGAAATCATGCGCGGTTTTGACCCGACAGACGCAAAGGCAGAAGTCGCGGTTATGTACGAAATGCCTCAAGAGTCCCTTGGTTTGGTGCATGACGACATACTCAAAGTGGAAGAGGTAAAACCATTTATAACTCATGACGAATCGGGCAAAACACTAGAAGTGCAGGCAGAAATTCGTGGAAAAGCATTGCCAAATAGCTATGTCACTTTGTATATCTTTAGTACACCGGTTGTAGTCACTGTTCGCACTGATAAGGATGGTTCATTCGTCTATAACTTTGAAAAAGAGCTTGCGGACGGCGAACATGAGGTCTACGTTGCTGTCACTGACAACACCGGAGCGATTGTGGCGCGAAGTAACCCGTTTAAGTTCGTAAAAGAGGCGCAGGCTTTTACACCAGTAGATACTGTCCATGCGGAAACTGCCGACTCAAAGTCTCTTTCTGATTTTAAGCTTCTCAATATGTACAACGTGGCTGTCGGTCTTGGTGTTCTTGCTCTGGGTCTTGTACTCCTTATGCTTGGTATTGGTCTTCGAAAAAAGACTCCTCCCGACGTAATTGTATCTTCATGATATCAAATATTCTAAATTCGCTGACTCGAGGACTCCTAGTCATGCGCTCAAACAGCCGCTTACTATTTGTCGGGGTACTTTTGTTCGTTTTTCCGTTGCTGTTCATCTATATAACTCAAAGTTTTTATGAGACAGCGTACGACAATATTCAGACAGCCCAAAAAGAACGAGTCGGAATGCTCCACGACTCACTGTCTGCTTTTATCAAAACTAGCGGAGTCAATGACGGATTAAAAGGTCTTGCTACACAGGAAGCTGAACAAAATGAAGATATTACCGAAATCCGCATCGTTGAAAAGACACTGGACGGACTTCGTATCGAGCAGTCGCTAGATAACAAAGCAATTGGCACGATTGAAAAAAATACCGAACTCTACGACAAGGCTGCTTTAGCTTCTGAAAAGTCTTCATTTATTTACGAGTTTACAGAAAACGGTGATCGTATGTGGCAAGTGATTCGCCCGATTGTTACCACTGATGGACACCAGTATTTTCTTCTCACCGAGCACACGCTCAAAAAAATTGACGACACGATGGCAAGTCGCCGCCTTACCTCGTATTTTGGACTTGGAGCCATTTTCTTATTTCTGATAGCACTTGCATACTGGTTTTTCCGTCAGATTGATTGGAAAAAACGTCATGACGTTTTACAAGAACAAATTCACCAACGCGACCTTTTTGCCAATATGATCACACACGAATTTCGCACACCGCTCACTGTCATCAACGGTTTTTCCAGCATGCTGGCCGAGTCAAAGCGCCTCTCGCCAACTGAATTCCACTACGTCGATAATATTCAAGTCTCAGCCGGACGTTTACTGGCATTAGTAAACGATTTTCTTGAAGTGGCACGCATCCAGTCAGGGAAACTTTCACTCGAACTGAAGAACCAAGATATTCAACCGACACTGAGTGGTGTCGTGGAAACCTTGCAACAAGCAGCAATTGATAAAAATCTGAGCCTTATGTTTGCACCTCACGCTGAGCCAGTTTTGCATACAACAGACGCGAAGCGACTCCATCAAGTCATTCAAAATCTTGTCTCAAATTCCATTAAATATACCGAGAAGGGTTCTGTTGAAATTGTGTGTGAACAAACTGCACTCGCCACGATAGTTCGCATCAAAGATACTGGTATGGGTATTAGTGCCGAAGACCAACAGAAGCTTTTTGCGCCATTCTCCCGCGTCGGTGGCGTCGAAAAAACCGGCATTACCGGCACTGGCCTAGGTATGTGGATTACCAAGCAGCTAGTGGAAGCACTCGGTGGAGTAATCACTGTGGAATCCATAAAAGCTGTCGGAACACACGTGGTTGTAACTTTTAAGAGATAATTTGTAACCCGGAGTAATCCCTGTATAATCTCCAGTGTAAACCTTCACCGTCACGTGAAGGCGTCATTCTATACCACACGCTATGTCACAAGAAAAACCTAAAAAAGCCAAAAGAACTGAGTGGGGACATGAGGCAGCAAAAATTGTTGTTCGTGGTGCTCGGACTCATAATTTAAAAAACATAACGGTAGAAATGCCTCGTAATGCGATGATTGCCATCACAGGACCTTCAGGTTCCGGTAAGTCTTCACTTGCTTTCGACACTATTTTTGCCGAAGGACAGCGTCGCTACGTTGAGTCTCTTTCACCCTACGCTCGGCAATTTCTAAATAAAATGCAAAAGCCTGACGTCGATGAAATTTCTGGTCTTTCACCAGCTATTTCCATCGATCAAAAATCTGCCTCACGCAACCCTCGCTCGACAGTAGCGACTATCACCGAAATCTACGACTACCTGCGTATTCTTTATGCTCGTGTCGGTCAGCCATATTGTCTTGATGTTGACGTGCCGATTCAAAAACTTTCGCAAGACGAAATCCTCAATATGATTCTTAAGTCAATTGAAGACAAAGAAGTAAAGAATGCCAAAGAAAACGAAAAAGTGATGGGCATTGAAGTGTCCAAAGGTCGCGTGTCTATCTTTTCACCAGTCGTGGTCGGGCGAAAAGGCGAGTACTACCAACTTCTCTACGATCTTCTTGGTAAAGGTTATGAAGTCGTAAAAATCGACGGCGAAATAAAGCGACTGCGAGAAAAAATCATTCTTACCAAAACTAAACGCCACGATATTGATGTACTCATCGACGAAATTTACGTTAGTGAATTTCGTGACGACCCAAAAGGCTCACGTGAGCGGCTCTCAGAAGCTGTCGAGCTCGCACTTTTGCTTTCTGGCGGACTAGTAAAGATTCAAAGTCCCGACAATTCAGAGCGTGTTCTCTCAGCTAAATTCATTTGCCCTATAGATGGAAGTTCATTCCCCGAAGTAGAGCCACGACTTTTTTCCTTCAACTCACCATATGGCGCCTGCCCTGAATGTAACGGGTTAGGAGTCATTGGCATTTTCCAAAGTGACGAGTGTACTGTCTGTAAAGGCGCACGCCTGCGCCCTGAAGCGATGCGTGTGTATCTCGGTGGCGATGGTAAAAAGGACTTAGGTATGAACATTGTCGGCTTTACCGCCATGACTGTGCAAGACGCAATCGCTTTCATCAATAATCTCGAGCTCTCAAAAAAGCAGCAAGATATCGCTTGGCCAGCGCTGCGAGAGATTATCGAACGTCTCGACTTCATGAAGAATGTCGGTATTGAATATTTGACCCTAGACCGTCGTGCCAACACTCTCTCTGGTGGAGAAGCGCAGCGTATCAGGTTAGCGTCTCAGCTCGGTTCTGGGCTTGTGGGAGCCTTGTACGTCCTTGACGAACCAACTATCGGCCTTCACCAACGCGACAACGACCGACTGATTCAAACGCTGCAGGAGCTACGCGACCTCGGCAACACGATTATCGTGGTGGAGCACGATGAAGATACTATTTATGCCGCTGACTATCTTATTGATATTGGGCCTGGTGCGGGCGTGCATGGTGGGGAAGTAGTGGTGGCCGATTATCTCGAGAAGCTACTTTCAGCCAAAACTAATGAATCCGGCTCGGTCACGCTCGACTATCTCCGAGGTGACAAGAGAATTGAGATACCAGAGCGGCGTGGTGGCGAAAAGGGCAAGATTCAGATTAAAGGCGGAAAAGTCTTTAACATCAAAAATCTCAATATCGACATTCCCCTCGGGCGGCTTATTTGTGTCACTGGTGTATCGGGCTCAGGCAAGTCTTCATTTATGTATGAGATTCTCGACCGCAACCTAAAGTCACGTCTAGAAAAGAAACACCGTACCCCCCATACCTACAACTGCACCACCTTTACCGGTACCGAGTACCTCGGCCGCTCTATTTTGATTGACCAGTCACCAATTGGACGTACTCCGAGAAGTAATCCCGCAACCTACACCGGAGCTTTTACCCACATCCGTGACATGTTTGCCGCTTCTGGTGAAGCCAAGGCTCGTGGCTGGAAGCCAGGTCGCTTTAGCTTTAATGTTAAGGGCGGCCGTTGTGAAGCATGCCAAGGTAATGGTGAGATTGCTGTAGAAATGCACTTCTTGCCGACCGTGTATGTGACTTGTGACATCTGTGACGGCAAACGCTTCACTAAAGAGACTCTTGAAGTGTATTACAAAGGTAAGAATATTTACGAGGTGCTGCAAATGACTATTGAGGAAGCCCAAGAATTCTTCAAAGAAGTACCAAGCATCCAAGAGCGCATGCGCAGCTTACTTGATGTAGGCCTCGGTTACATTTCTCTCGGTCAAAGTGCTACCACTCTTTCTGGTGGAGAAGCGCAGCGTGTGAAAATCGCATCTGAACTCTATCGCCCACATACCCAAAAAACCATTTACTTACTCGACGAGCCAACGATTGGACTACACTATGAGGACGTAAAGAAGTTGATTGAAATTCTCCAGCAGCTCGTGAATCATGGCAACACTGTTATGGTGATTGAACACAATCTTGACTTGGTAAAGTGTGCCGACTACGTGATCGATATCGGCCCAGAAGGCGGAAAGAACGGTGGTGAGATAGTCGCTAAAGGCACGCCAGAGCAAATCGCCGACAATCCAAAATCGTATACCGGGAAATACCTCAAAAAGATTCTTGAACGATAGAAAAAAGGTGAGACTAAGTCTCACCTTTCTGGTAATAGGGGCGAATAATCTGTTCAAAAACGATGCCGGCTTTATACTCGTGAAAAAGTTTGTCCCAAAGTGGATCGTAGACTTCCTCGTTATACCACCAGGAGCGTTCTTTTTTCTTTCCAAGTTCGGTGTAGGTGTCGTACTTGGTTGGAAATTTTCGGTAAAAGAATCGGTAGATACCATCCCAGAGGACTCGATTATTTGGGTCGTTACTGTGTAGCAGTGCCACTAGTACCGGATACTTTTTGAAAAAGATGAACATACGCCTGGCGGTGTAGATCATCCTAGCTTCTTTTGTCCACCGACCACGTGGCCTTAGCACTTTAAGCAGTGATGATACACTCATGACGACCCCCTCTCATCTATTTGAGCTTCTAAAAATCTATTGTAGCATAGAGAAATAATATGACCAAAGAGCAATTATTAAAGAAAAAACTACCCGAGACACCCGGGGTGTATTTCTTTTTGGGTGTTCGGAAGCAGATTCTTTATATTGGTAAGGCTACTTCACTCAAAAGCCGGGTGCGCAGTTATTTTACTGACGATATCAAGGAAAAACGCTCTGAGTTTATAGAGAAAATGGTGTTAGAAGCGAAAGCACTAGAGTATACAGAAACGGATAGTGTGCTGGAAGCGTTGATTGTAGAAACCAATCTCATTCGTACACACAAACCTGTCTATAACACTCGTAGTAAAGATGATAAAAGCTACAATCATCTCGTCATTACTAATGAAGAATTTCCGAGAGTACTCGTCGTACGTGGTAAGGACTTGACCGAACAGTTTGATGAAAAGGAAATCAAATACGAGTTTGGACCTTTTCCGAGCGGCACACTTTTCCGTGAAGCATTGAAGATTGTCAGAAAACTTTTTCAGTTTTACGATACCAAGACAGCTGTGGGACAAGAAAAGAGCAGGTTTATCAAAGGAAAGATTGACTTCAACCGGCAAATTGGGTTGTACCCTAGTGAGGAAAATAAGGAAGAGTACCAACGCACGATACGACACATCAAACTTTTCTTCCAAGGTAAAAAGCAGCAAGTGATAAAGGAGCTTGAAAAGGAAATGATGAAGCTGGCAAAACAAGAAAAGTTTGAAGAAGCCCATATCATTAAGAAGCGCATTTTTGCACTCACTCACATTCAAGACATCGCGCTTATCAAAGATGATAGTCGGATCTATCGTGATGAAAAACGCATTCGTATCGAGGCGTACGACATCGCACACATGAACGGACAAAACATGGTTGGTGTAATGACGGTGATGGAAAGTGGGGAAGTTGCGAAGGATGAATATCGAAAGTTTAAAATTAAGACGCTCAGTGACGCTAACGATCCAGCTGCGCTCAGGGAGGTGTTGGAACGACGACTGGGGCACCCAGAATGGCCAATGCCGCAGATTATTGTGGTAGATGGCGCAACGGCTCAAAAAAACGCTCTGGAAGCTGTTTTACGCACCCGAAACATTGTGATTCCGGTGGTGGCGGTCGTCAAAGACGACCGCCACAAGCCGATTCGTCTTATCGGGCAAAAACATCTGCTCGAACAACACAAGCTCGCTATCCTTCACGCCAATGCTGAATCCCACCGTTTCGCCATCACCTACCACCGCATCAAGCGTGATAAATTTTCCCGCAAATAACCATCGCGGCATATGTCGAGTTATAATCGGCATATGAGTACAAAAATTGGTTTTATCGGGCAGGGGTGGATAGGTCGACATTATGCCGATGACTTTGAAGCTCGACTTTATGATGTCGTACGTTATTCACTAGAAGAGCAGTACATTCACAACAAAGAAGCCATCGCGCTTTGTGACATTGTTTTTATTGCAGTCCCCACACCGACCACTCCCGAGGGTTTTAGTTACGCCGCAGTAGAAGACGCACTCAAGCTCGTCCGCTCAGGCGCCACCGCCGTCATCAAATCAACTCTCGCGCCAGGTACCACCGAAACATTGCAAGAAAAATTCCCCGAGTTGTTTGTTTTTCACAGTCCCGAGTTCCTTCGTGAAGCACAAGCGGCCTATGATGCTGCACACCCTGACCGCAATCTTATCGGTATTCCTAATGACACACCAGAAAGTCGCGCACGGGCCGCGACTGTCCTTCGTGTACTACCCGAAGCACCGTACAGCCAGATTATGTCAGCCAAAGCGGCTGAGCTGGTAAAGTATGCCGGCAACTGCTTTCTTATGTCTAAAGTACTTTTTATGAATGTTCTCTACGATATGACTCTCCAAAGCGGTCAGTCCTGGGATGACGTTCGCTCCGCGCTTATTCACGATCCAAGAATTGGGGAGAGTCATACCCAGCCCGTACATGTTAGTGGACATATTACAGATAAGAGTACTGCTGTACACCGCGGCGCCGGAGGCCACTGCTTTATAAAAGACTTTGAAGCTTTCCGCCAATACTACAAAACCCTCATCGGTGAAGATGAAGGATTCGCGCTACTTTCAGCTGAAGTAGCCTTTAACAATAAACTCCTCCGCGATAGTGGCAAGGATATTGATTTACTCGCTGGTGTGTACGGGCCGGAAATAATTTAGTGATATACTGTGAGCAATATGAAACGTGTTGCAGTCCTTCGTGGTGGTCCAAGTACCGAATACGACGTCTCGCTTAAGTCTGGCGCTGAGGTATTAAAGGCGCTTCGTGACCTCGATTATGTCAGCAAAGACATCGTCATCACTAGAAGTGGCGAATGGCTCGAGTCGGGAATTGTCCGCTCTCCGGAAAAGGCACTTGATGCCGTAGATGTAGTATTTATTGCTCTACACGGCCAATATGGAGAAGACGGCCAACTGCAACGTATTCTTCAGAGACTCAATATTCCTTTTACAGGTAGTAATGCTTTTGCGTCAGCAATTGCTTACAACAAAGAAATGGCCAAGCAGACACTACGTGAGCATGGTATTTCGATGGCCAAACACCGCCGGATTGTCAAAAGTGAAATAACTGATATTCACGCCGAAATGGAAGCTATTATTGCTGAGCTGGGCTCAGAGCTTTTTATCAAACCTGTCGCCGGAGGCTCTTCTATCGGTGCGCGGTATATCCCACATGCCGATGCACTCTATGAAGCACTAAACGAAATGTTGCCCGAAAGTGACACGTTGATGGTAGAAGAATTTATTCGCGGTCGCGAAGCGACCGTCGGGGTGCTCGAAAAATTCCGCGATGAAGATTTGTATGTTTTGCCAGCAATAGAAATTGTGCCGCCCAACGGCTCACCGTATTTTTCATACGAAGTAAAGTACAACGGTACTACTCAAGAAATTTGTCCGGGACGCTTCTCATATCATGAGAAAGCCAAGTTGTCAGACGCTGCTGCCAAAATTCACAAACTCCTCAATTGCGACCACTACTCCCGCACCGACTTTATCATCCGCGACGCGGAAGTATTCTTCATAGAAACCAACACCCTCCCCGGCCTAACCGCCGAATCCCTCTTCCCCAAAGCCGCCGCCGCTGTGGGTCTCGATTTCAAGCAGCTTATAAAACATCTAGTAGAGACCTCGAAGGCGTAAAAAACAAAAAAACTCCCGAGGGAGTTTTTTTAATGGTGGACCCGAGAAGATTCGAACTCCCTGCCTCTTCAGTGCAAATGAAGCGCTCTACCAAGTGAGCTACGGGCCCAATGAGATGGGAAGCGTGGGTGTTTACACACACATTTATCCATCGAATTGGGTTCGCAAGCTTTCGCTTACGGCCCAAGTAAGGTGAAAAATGGGGATGCTTGCATACACATTTGTTCGCCGAGCGCAGGGCCCGCAAGCTTTGCTTACAGGCCCGTGCCTCTTGGACACTTAGGAAAACCTAAGTGGCACCATATTACCGACCGACACCTTCTAAGTCAAGCCTTCTAATCCAGTGTAATAATTTTGTAATGCTCACGGCTTTTGTAATAAGGATTACACATAAAGAGTCGTTATGTTGAATGCCCAATAACTTCCGCCCTTAATATAAATAACCATTATGTATAAAACATTAAATCTAAAAGACAACACTTCAAAAAATGGATTGTTTGTTAAAGCAACGTTAGCAGCAGTGTTTGCTGCAGCACTGTTTGCCGGACAACACGCGTTTGCAGCAATTACCAGTCAGCTAGACCTTGGTGATACCGGTCAAGACGTTACCGAACTACAAACCTACCTCACAGCTAATCCGCTTCTGTACCCTTCAGGAATGATTACTGGCTACTTTGGTCGGCTTACAGAAAGTGGGGTGCAACAGTTTCAAATTAAAGAAGGAATTGTCTCACAAGGAACTCCAGCCAG
>JAYVWI010000009.1:0-3234 GCA_043786195.1 Minisyncoccota bacterium | reverse complement strand
TCATGTCAGTGATAGTGGTGATACTGATTCCCTTTCCTGAGAAACCACGCAGGGCTGACTCTCGTCCAGCACCCACACCACGCACTACTACTTCAGCTTCTTTCATGCCCATTTGCTGAGCCTTTTCACCGATAATCTCACCTACTTTTGCTGCTGCAAAAGGAGTACTCTTACGAGAACCTTTGAAGCCAAGTGCTCCACTTGATGCAGACATCACAGCGTTACCCTTTGTGTCACAAAGAGTGAGTAGTGTGTTGTTGAAGGTTGCCAAAATATTGAGCTTTCCGGTCGCGAGCTTACGCTTCGGGATACGGTTAAGAGCACGTGACGTTCCAGCCACATCTGATCCCCCACCTTTTTTTATGATACGTTTCTTACCCATATGTCATTACGAATTTCATTTCTAATAAATAATTTTTAAGTCTTTTCGAGCTTACGACGTCCACTTCCCATTGTCTTCTTTGCGCCCTTAAGAGTACGAGCGTTGGTCTTGGTTCGTTGACCGCGCACCGGGAGGCGCTTAGCGTGTCGTGATCCGCGGTATGAGTTAATGTCCTTGAGACGCTTAACATTAGCGGCTACTTCGCGTTTAAGTTCTCCTTCAATACGAAATGCCTCTACCTTTTCACGGATAGCGTTCTCTTCGTCGGTTGAAAGGTCAGTTGGCTTGATTGTGTGCGCAATCTTAAGATCATCTAAAATAGATTTCGCACGGGGCAGACCAATACCGAACACTGCAGTGAGTGCGTATGGTAGTTGTTTACTGTCTGGAATGGTGATACCTGAAATTCTCATATTAATTCACGGGATTAACCTTGACGTTGCTTATGTCGAGGCTTCTTCTTGTTGATTACAAAGACAACACCTCGTCGTTTAACGATGACGTCGTCTGGGCTCATTTTTTTTACTGATGATCGTACTTTCATAATAATTTCTTAAACGCGTTTTGCGATACGGGCTTTACCCCCGTATGGATCCATAACCATGCCTACTTTATCACCGACAAGCACGCGAATTCGAAACTTTCGCATGCGGCCTGATAAGTATGCAAGAACTAAATCGTCCGACGCTTCTGTCTTGACACGAAAAAGAGCATTGGGAAGTGCTTCTTCAACAATCCCATACATTAAGTCGTCCTTGACATCTGTTGTCTCGTGATCCATTAAACGTGGCTGATACTAACAAAAAATGCTAGTAACGTCAACTCGGCTCTCCCCATATTGAGGGATGTTTAGTTGTCTTCGGCTTTGAGCTCTTCAACAACGATGATTTTTGAGGGGTCTACTGGAAAACTACGCTTCCAAAACGGTGTAATACTGACTTTTGCGCTTTCTATACCAGGGTATTCTTTGATGGCGTTTGCAATTGAGGTCTTTGGCAATCCAGCTAGGTTTTTCTTGAGTTTTTCTACATCGTACTCCCAGATCAGCTTAGGCTTTCCTTTGAGAGTAAAGGTAAGAGAAGGTTCGTTCGCAATCACTGATGAGCTTGTTGAAGCGGTTTTGTATTCAAACGTCAGCGCTTGAGGATCGTCCACTCGTACTTGACCGCCGCTGTAGGTCGCAACCGCTTGTTTAGCTAGGAATGTACCAAAATCTGTAGCTTTAAAGATTGGGATTTGAAGCACCGCTTGTTCCTTGATGGTGACGAGATCATTTCCGTATTCGACAGCTGGTAGCTGGTTGTAGCTTATCGCAACAGCTCCCGGAAGTGCTACATAGCCTGCTGGTTTTTCTGCATTGACTCGCTTTATAAGCTCGTCGCGAAGCTTTACTTGCAAAGCTTGTCTAGCTGTGCCGAGTTCGCTGTCGTCGATTTTAAACTGAGGGCCTTTGAAGCCGCCAGTGAAAGCGTCTTTGTTGTTTGCAGAAATAGCTTTGTAAAGGTCATCAAGTTTACTTTCCTGGAATCCAGGCACGTCAAATTTAGTTCCCGAAGGAAGATTGTATCCGTCTCCAGCTTCGTCGGCAAAAACTTCAGCCTGAATAGTGCCAGGAACGTTGTTGACTGAGCCAGGAATAACTACTGATTCTTTAATCCGGAAAATCTTTCCATCAGGAGAGCGAAAACGAGTGTTTTTGATAACCCTCTCTGTACCTGGAGTGGTTTTGACAATTTCTATTCTTCCGCTTGCTTGGGTGGTCACATCAATTTGACCGCTCGCTTTCACTTGGCTTTCACTTGTTGAATCAAGCTTCATGATCTCATACCCTAGCGCGTCTGCTCGCTTGTCCGGATAGGCAGTGAATTCGCTGTTGATGTTTGGTTCCCGGAATTGTGGGTAGATAGTGAGCTGAGTTTTTCCAAGGAGTGCACTAAGGCCAAGAGCTCCTCCGACAATCACAACAAATAGAATAGCTGAGAGCATCACTCGCTTGCTGCCTCTTTTTGTGCCATCTTCAATAACAATACTAGGAATCTGCTCGCGCTCCATTTGTTGTTCAGGACGAACGTGCTCCATTGTTGGTCTGTTTGAAGACGGTGGTGGTGTTGTTCCTAAAACTCGACGCTTGCGGGGCTCGGCTGGGCGAATATCCTGCAAATTCCATTTTTGATTCATGATACTACTAGTATAGCTCTTTAAAGGTATTCAAAGGAAGTATTGGTGTTTTGTTTGTGGAAAAACAATGCTGAAAGCAGCATGCTCGTATCTACATTTGGATCATTACTTTCACTTTTTTTGAGAAATGATGGAAAGGCACTCTTTAAAATAGCCGGTGTTGTAAGGGTAATTATGGCTTCTGACTTAAGTACACGCTTGGCAGCTCGTTCAATAAGGGGAATAAAGAGCGGTTCACTCTTTAGGTCTGCATGAACGAGAATTTGCTTCGGAATCGACAATTCGTCCCCAGTTTCTCGAAAAAGGTCTGCCAGACGCTCGGTGTATGCTTCGAATACTTTTTCGATTTCGTCCCGCTGTCCTTCTGGAAGTGACGCCAGGAAATATAAAGGCTCGTCAGTGTGGAGAGATTGAAATGCTTCATAAAGTGGCATAGAGGTAATGGCGGCAATTTCTCGCGCTAGAGAAAAAGAACCAAATGGCGTATGGGTGGCGTAGCGCAGTGAGCCGTCGCGGACAATACCAATCTCGGTTGCTTCATATGTAATGTCTACCAGACAGCTATCGAAGTTGGTAGGAAGAATAGATTCTGAAACACTGTAAAACGCCAGTATATGCGAAAGCATATGGAAGTCTGTATCCGGAAAGAGTTTTTCTTGGAGTTGTTTTAGTTC
>JAYVWI010000008.1:0-10574 GCA_043786195.1 Minisyncoccota bacterium | reverse complement strand
AAGATCTGTACGATGAGATGTATCGTGGAATCAGAAAGTCGAGTCGACTTGACGATGTGTTGAAGCATATCGAATCAGAGAATCCAAATGACTGGAAATTGGCCATCATCGAAGCTGACATTATGCTCGACGACGTTTTGAAGGAGCGCGGATATGCTGGCAGTTCACTCGGAGAGAGGCTCAAGGGTATCTCTCCAACCCAGATTGGCTCACTCAACGAAGCTTGGGAAGCCCACAAAGTCCGCAACCGCATCGCCCACGATGGAGCAGACTTCGTCCTCACCAAGCGTATGGCCGAGGACACTATCAGTCGTTATCGCCGCGTCTTCAACGATTTTGGCGTGTAGCTAATTTGCCAGAACCCACTTTTTAGTGTATGTTTTCACCACTGCAGATTTTTGTTTGTAGTAAAGATTAAAGTAAAAGAAAGTATAGCGGGTTAGAGGAGAGGTACCTCGGGAGGCTCATAACCTCCAGACTCCGGTTCGATTCCGGAACCCGCAACAAGATTCCAAAACCGGCCTAGTTACTAGGGCGGTTTTGGTTTATAGAGTTTTAATGTACAATTAATTACGTTTTGATTACTTCAGATATTATCGTTGATTTACAATATGGTGATTGCGCCAAGGGAAAAGTGGCTCACCACTTGTGCAAAGACCGCCAGTACACGCACATCCTAAGATACAACGGAGGCTGCAACGCAGGACACACTATTTATCATAATGGACAAAAATTTGTCACCCACCACATTCCAGCCGGTGTTTTTTATGGAATAAAATCTATCATCGGTCCGGGCTGTGTGCTTGATGTAGAGCAATTCTTTAAGGAAATTAAAGAGTTAAATGAAGGGGGTATTGATACACTAGGTAAAATTTTTGTAGCCGGAAATACCCATATTATTACTGCTGAACACAAAGCAGAAGATGCCAGTGATAGTAAGATAGGTACGACCAAGCGTGGTAATGGACAAGCGTATCGAGATAAGTATAGCCGGACAGGAATTCGAGCCGAGTCAGTAGCTGAACTGCAACCTTACCTAATTGACTTGTATGAAGAGTTTCACAAAAATGGTGAAGTATATGTTTTGTGTGAAGGAGCCCAAGGCTTTGGTCTCGACATTGATTGGGGGGACTATCCATACGTGACTTCAAGCAGTTGCATTGTGCCGAGTGCACTAGCAAACGGTTTGCCATATAAATCAGTCAAAGAGGTGTGGGGTGTCGCAAAAGTCTATGAGACATATGTAGGCGCAAAACAATTTGAACCGAAGGATCCTATTTTTGAAGAGATACGCAAGGTGGGTGAGGAGTATGGTGCTACTACTGGTCGTCCCCGCCAGTGTAATTGGCTGAACGTTGATTTGTTGGAAAAGGCAGTAGCTATAAATGGTGTCACACATGTTGTCTTTAGTAAGGTTGATGTCTTGCAACAAGTGGGAGTTTGGAATGTAATTCAAAGTGGCAAGATAATTACATTAGGTTCGGAATCAGAAATGAAGCAGTTTCTAATAGAGAAACTCGTCACTAAAGGATTGCTTGTTGAAAACATATTTTTTTCAGAGTCGAAAGACGGTATTTAATTTTTTGTCTAACTTCTAAAGTTTTCTAGTTCTTTTTTTATTTAAATAAGTATTATAAAAAAGCCCGATGGGAAAAGAAATCCCTTCGGGCTTGCTGCTTACGCAGCCAAGGTCGTTACGCCTTCCTCGCGGCTCCAGGAACGGAAAGCGACCAGTGGAGGCCTGACCACAGATTGGTGGGCTTCTACTGCCACACGCTCGGGTGGTCTGTGGATGAAGAGCTTCATAGGCAGCTGGCTGCTGCTGATGGCGTTGATGATTTTGGGCACATCAGCGCCGTCACGTTTGCCGACCCGGCCGGTGCCGATCTTGACGACGGAAAATTCCCTGGTCGCGGCGTCGCTCTGCCAGAGAAAGTCCATGCCGAAGCGGATGTACTTGTCCGCGTCCTTCCAGCCGCCCTTATAGAGATGGTGGCAAATGATCATATGCAGGTTTCGTGTCTTGTCGAGTTCGAAACTGAACACGGTGCCGAGCTTGAGTGGCTTGTTGTGCTGGATCTGCCAAGTGAAGGGCAAGCCAATGCCGTACACCTCGCCCAGCTCGCTGTTCATACCGATAATCACATCGGCTTTGTTGGTTTTTTTGAGGACGTCTCCCTCGACGATATCTAAGATCATGACCGTCTTCCTCTCTCTTTGTGGGGTCGGATGTGACTTTATCAGATAAAACACTAAAGATAAAGCGGAGCGGATTTTCGTTAATTACATATAAAAAAGACCCGCCCTGGAAGGGGGTCGTGTACTGGTGAGGGTTTTTCGTCATGACCGGCGAACCCTGTTCAGTTCGCTGACCAGCTGAGCATGGTTCATACTGCTGAGGCGAGAATTTAGTGAATGCTGCTCGTGAGAATCCATAGACCGAACTCTCGGGTGGTCCAGAATCGTCTCACGGACTTGGTGTGTACTTGATTGCTCGTGCATTGGCTTCTCCTCCTGACGCCAAAATAGCAGAAATGGTAATTGGATGCAATGAGTCGGTATTTTGGTATACTGGCAGTCATATGCAATGCGTAATTTTGGCAGCTGGGAAAGGAACCCGTTTAAAACCACTTACCGATAACCTTCCAAAGCCACTAGTGTTGGTGGCAGGAAAGACCCTGCTTGATCATATTGTGGGGTCACTCCCCAGTGCGGTGGATGAGCTTATTATTGTGACTGGGTATCTAGAGGAGCAGATTAAGGCTCACTGTGGGACAGAATTTCATGGACGAAAGGTTACTTATGTCACCCAGACCGAGCAGAAGGGTACGGGGCATGCTCTCTGGCTTTGCAAAGACTTGCTTAAGGGTCGGTTTCTCTTTATGTTTGCTGATGATCTTCATGGTCCTAATGACATCGCTAGGGCGACTTCGTACACCCGTTCGATGCTTACTCTCACGACCGACAATCCAGAGCGCTTTGGTATCGTGGTACGTCACCCAGACGGCACACTCGCCGAGATGATTGAAAAACCAGAACATCCACCTTCAAATCTCGCTTCGACAGGTGTGATGGTGCTCGATACTAATATCTTTAAATTTGCTCTGACGAAGGAAACGAACGGAGAATTCTACCTCACCGATGTGATTGCAGAATATGCCAAAGATTACCCGATTGCGGTAGTGGAGCAAAACCTTTGGATTCCAATTGGTTACCCCGAGGATATAAAGAAAGCTGAGACGATTCTTTCGAGTTTGAATCGATAATGGTATTGAAAGCGGAGGAAAAATGTAGTACTGTAGCGCGACGTCGATGTAGCTCAGTTGGTTAGAGCGTAGCACTCATAAAGCTAAGGTCGGAGGATCGTTCCCTCCCATCGACACAATCAGAAAAAACTCCCGTAAGGGAGTTTTTTCTATTCTGCGCGAGCGAAGGGACTCGGTCACAGATAAATTTCTTTCAGAAATTTTCCGCGACCCCGGCTCGTCTGTCGCAGAGCGACATGACTCCGCCTTTCGAGTCCCTCCGCCGCCAAGGCAGTTTGGCTGCTTCGCTCGCACAATTAAAAACAGCCCCAAAAGGGACTGTTTTTAATTGCGCGAGCGAAGGGACTCGAACCCTCGACCTTCCGCGTGACAGGCGGACGCTCTAACCAGCTGAGCTACGCCCGCAAGTGAGAAAGTAAATGGAAGCTTGCTTACATTTATCTTTTGAACGCAGCGGGCGAAAGCTTTGCTTACACCCGCAAAATTCCCTTGCGGCACCTGAATATTCAGGTGGCACGAGTATAGCGTTTTTGCTTCTTTTTTGCAATGCTATACTTTAGCCATGAAAGAATACTCATCTTGGGCATTATGGATTTTTAACGCCACTTATCTCTTCTGGGGCGGGGCTTATTTTCTCCAGGACTTTAATCTCGAATTCATTATTTACGTAGGGGTCATTATTGCTTTGGTGGCTGGGGTACTCCTCACTACTTCATATACGGATTTCCCTCAGTGGTTGCTGTGGATGTTCTCATTTTGGGGACTCATGCATGTGCTCGGCGGAGCGGTGCATATCGGTAGTGGTGTGCTCTTTGGCTACCACATTCACACGTTCTTAAACTTCGGTGGTGATTTCTATATTTTGAAATATGACCAAGTCGTGCACTTTTATCTGTACGGTGTAGTGGCTATGATGGCGTACCATCTTTTGCGGAATGTGCTTGAGGTTAGGCATAATACAAAGCTCGTAATGCTTATGGCGATTATGGCTTCAGTCGGCGTAAGCGCTCTTAACGAAATCATGGAGTTTATTATTTCTGTTGTTGTCGAGAATAATGGCGTTGGTGGGTACGAAAACACCATGCTTGATCTCATCTTTAATCTTGGCGGAGCAGTGGTAGCGACCGGGCTTATGACGCTATTCTCAAGGAAGCGTGAAAAGGTGTCGAAGTAGCTTTGGAAATCGGGGGTGGTAAAAAGGGGAGTGATTTGTTATGCTGGCGACACTAAAAGTTTATTTTAGTGTCAGACGTTTGCCGTCATAGCTCAGTCGGTAGAGCGTATCCATGGTAAGGATAAGGTCAACAGTTCGATTCTGTTTGACGGCTCCAAATAAGAAAAGCCCCGCAAGGGGCTTTTCTTTATCAATATACAAATTAAAAAAACGCACTACCGGTATGGTGTGCGTTTGTAGTCTTGCTGGTCAGCTGCGCTCTCGCCGAAAGCGAGAAGAGTGTCGCTTTGCTTCCGAGGGTTTGGCCTGGCTGCGCTGTTTCAGTATTCCGGCAACTGCACCGGCGCTGCCTTTTTTCGCCAGCGCCAGCCTCAGCGTCTTGATTGCGCTGCCTTTGATGATGAACTTGCGGAACTGGTTACAGCGGTAGCGATTGCGCCGCAGGGGAGTAAAGGTCAGGTGCATGTGGTCTCTCCAGGTTGCCAAGTAAGAATATATCCAATACAGCTATGTAATGCAACTTTTAGAAAAGCCCGGCGCAAAGCGCTGGGCTTTTCTATTTGGTATACTCTCCCTATGTCAGATACTGGAGTGCGAATTGCGGAGATTGAGGCGGCGATGCTCGAGCCGACTTTTTGGAATGATTCTAAGGCGGCGCAGGCGATGTTTAAAGAGCTGCAGGAGCTTAAAGATGCTGCTGCAGGTGGGGGAAAGTACGATCGCAATGATGCGGTGTTTACGGTCGTGGCTGGCGCCGGCGGGGACGACGCTGAAGACTTCGCTCGGATACTAGTAGAGATGTATCGCAAGTATGCCGAGAGCCGCGGGTGGGGCGTGATGATTGTTGACGACAACCGCAATGATAATGGAGGCTATCGCAACATCACCTTTGAAGTGCAGGGAAAGGGTGCCTACGGCACCCTCCTGCGAGAATCAGGTGTGCACCGACTCGTGCGTATCTCCCCGTTTAACTCCAACGGCAAGCGGCAGACCTCTTTTGTACTGGTTGAAGTGTCGCCAGACATCGAAGACGTCGGTGCCGTTGAATTTAAGGATGACGATTTAGAAATTTCTTTCGCACGCTCTGGCGGTGCTGGCGGGCAAAATGTAAACAAGCGTGAGACGGCAGTTCGTATTGTTCACAAGCCAACCAATATTTCAGTCAATGCGTCGACCGAGCGCTCCCAACAACAAAACCGAGAACGTGGCCTGGCTCTGCTCGCTGGCAAAGTCTTTGCCTTTGAAGAAGCCCAGCGTACCCGCGAGCTCCAAGGCCTTTCCATAGAAAAGACCCTCAAAATTGAGTGGGGGAGTCAGATTCGTTCATACGTGCTCCATCCGTACCAGTTGGTGAAAGATCACCGCACTAATACAGAGGTTCGTAATATCGACGCAGTACTGAATGGCGATATAGAAGCGTTTATTGAGAGTGCGGCCAAAACCGCCTAAATACTGCGTTGTCGCTCAAAAAGTAATACTCAACGTACAAACAGTACGTTTCGCATTACTTTTCTCCTCCGTCTTGTCTTTAGGCGGTTTTGACCACACTCAAGTGGTTTGTAAGTTTTAGGAGTGAGTTTCTACTGTGTTATAATGAACTATCTATGATTTATTTTGATAATGTTTCAAAGCTCTACAACGACGGACGATCAGCCGCCTTGCAAGAAGTAACCTTCCAAGTAGCCCCTCGAGAATTCGTCTCAGTCGTCGGTCACTCCGGCGCTGGGAAGACTACATTACTCAAGATGATTATTGCGGAAGACAAGCCGACCCACGGTAGTGTATTTTTTGAGTCTCTCGACATTCACCAAATTCCTCGTTCGAAACTTCCAAATTACCGTCGCAAGATTGGTACTGTTTTCCAAGATTTCAAATTGCTCCCTAATAAGACTGCTTACGAAAACGTTGCCTTTGCTATGGAAGCGAACGGTCGTTCGGACGCTGAGATTGCCGAGAACGTACCGCAAGCGCTAGCACTCGTTGATCTCGACGACAAAGTGTGGAATTTTCCGCATGAACTTTCTGGTGGAGAAAAGCAGCGTGTCGCTATCGCGCGTGCGATTGTAAATCAGCCGGATATCATCATTGCCGATGAGCCGACCGGAAACCTCGACCCGATCGCGACCTACGAGGTGGTACAAATTCTTCGCAAGATTAACGACCTCGGTACTACGGTGATTATGACCACCCACAATAAAGGTGTGATTGATGAAATCGAGCGTCGCGTTATCACTATGGACGGAGGTCGGATAGTTCGTGATGACTCTAAGGGTAAGTACGTACTATAATTGAGCGCATATGATGTCTACTGGTATAAAAAGAGTGGTGAAGGCGGGGTTTGTTGGTTTTTGGCGTAGCGCATATGTGTCGCTGGCTTCGGTCTTTGTGCTTACGGTGGCACTGTTTGTGATTGGCGCCACGATGTTTATCGATCAGCTCCTTTCGACTTCTCTCGCAAGTCTGCAGTCCAAGGTGGATATCAACGTCTACTTTGTCCCAGACGCACCACAAGAAGAAATCGAACGTCTGACCACTGCAGTCAAAGCACTGCCTGATGTGGAGTACGTAAAATACACCTCTCGTGAAGACGCACTCAAGGAATACCGTGCCCGCAACCAAAACGACGAAATCGCCATGCAGGCACTCGATGAGCTAAACGAAAATCCGCTTGGCGCCAACCTTTCTATCCAAGCCAAAGAGACTTCTCAATACGAAAAAATTGCGGCGTTCGTAAAAGAACAAAAAGACCAAGAGCAACCAAACGCTCCGGTTATCGACGATGTGAACTACGCTCGCAACAAAGACTCAATCGACACCCTGACCAAGATTATCGACGGCGTACAGCGAGCCAGCTTCATCGTTATGATGGTACTGCTTGTAGCCGCGGTGCTTATTACCTTCAATACTATCCGCCTCGCTATTTACACAGCCCGTGAAGAAATCTCAATCATGCGTCTCGTTGGGGCTAGTAATATGTACATTCGCGGTCCGTTTATGCTGCAAGGCGTCATGTACGGCTTCTTAGCTGGTATCCTTTCTCTCGCTCTCTTCTATCCAATCATGATCTGGCTTGGTCCACGTACCGAAGCTTTCTTCGAGCTCAACCTTTTGACCTACTACCTCCAAAACTTCGGTCACATCTTCTTTGTCCTGGTTGGTATTGGTATAGTGCTTGGCTTCGTTTCCAGTACCTTAGCCATCGCTCGTTACTTACGAACCTAACTTTTCATCATTCATATGGCAACTAAACAAAAAGCGTCAGCCAAAGCTACGACGCCCAAGTACATTTTTGTGGTAGGCGGAGTGATGAGTGGGGTAGGGAAAGGAGTTACGTCTTCTTCGATTGCGCTTCTTCTCAGTGCCCGTGGACTCAATGTCACCGCGATGAAAATCGACCCGTACATCAACGTGGACGCTGGAACGATGAATCCGACCGAACATGGCGAAGTGTTTGTGCTTAAGGATGGCCTCGAGACCGACCAAGACATGGGCAACTACGAGCGCTTTTTAAATAAAGATTTGCCGGCCATCAACTACATGACTACCGGTAGTGTGTATCTCTCAGTCATTCAAAAAGAGCGTAATCTCGAATATAAAGGCAAGAACGTCGAAGTGGTGCCGGATATCCCACTTGAAGTCATCAGTCGCATCAAGAAAGCCCAGAAGGCGGCCAAGGCTGATGTGGTGCTTATCGAGATTGGTGGCACTGTCGGGGAATATCAAAACGTCCTTTTTCTTGAGGCCGTCCGTATGATGAAGACCGAGACTCCGGATGATGTCGTAGTGGTAATGGTGAGCTACCTACCGGTGCCAGGCTCTATCGGTGAAATGAAGACCAAGCCGACTCAGACCGCAGTCCGTACTCTCAACAGTGCAGGAGTATTCGCCGATCTTATCGTTGCGCGTAGCCCTGTTCCGGTCGACCAAAAACGCAAAGAGAAAATTGCGACGTTTTGTAATGTGCGCGCTGAGAATGTGATTTCTGCTCCGGACGTAAAGAGTATCTACGACATACCGATGAACTACGAAGCTGATCAGCTCTCTCTCCGTCTCTGTCAGCAACTCGGTCTTTCTACCAAGAAGCCAGCTGACCTAGCTGCTTGGAAGAAATTCGTCGCTCGATCTAAAAATGGCGCTGATACCGTGAAGATTGCGGTGGTAGGGAAGTACTTCAACTCGGGCGACTTCGTCCTTTCCGACGTCTATATCTCAGTCCTCGAAGCCATCAAATACTCAGCTTACTCGCTCAATCTCAAGCCAGAAATCACCTACCTCTCATCCCAAACCTTTGCCGATAAGGACAAGCTTAAAGAACTCAAGAAGTTTGACGGTATCCTCGTTCCTGGTGGCTTTGGTGCAACTGGTATCGACGGCAAGCTCAACGTGATTGAGTACGCTCGCAAGCAGAAGATTCCGTACTTTGGTATCTGCTACGGTATGCAGCTGGCTGTGCTCGAGTACGCGAAGAATGTTCTTAAGCTAAAGAGCGTGAGTACTGAAGAAATCGATCCGAAAGCAGAGCACCTAGTAGTCGGTATCATGGCCGGGCAGCGCGAGAAAATCGCGAAGAAAGAAATGGGCGGCAGTATGCGTCTCGGTCAATACGAAGCCGTCCTACAGAAGGGTTCGCTGGCGGCTAAGGCCTACAAATCCACCACCATCCTCGAACGTCACCGCCACCGCTACGAAGTCAATCCAGACTACATAGCGCAGCTCGAAGCAGCTGGGCTTCACTTCACTGGCAAATCACCGAATGGAGAACTAATGGAAATCGCTGAACTCCCAACGAGCACCCACCCCTTTTTCCTCGGCGCCCAATTCCACCCCGAACTCCAGGCTCGCCCTCTGGCACCACATCCGCTCTTTACAGCCTTTGTCAAAGCGTCCTACGAAACGAAGTAGGTAAAGGGGTGATTTTCTCCTCTTTAAAGTACAGAAACTTTATGGTAGTCTAGTGGGCGCATGGCTTTGCCTTGCGCTACTACCAGCACTTAAGTGCACACAATCCTTGGCGGATGTCTAATGGAAAGCAAAGCTTTCTTGAACTGCGTTCGGAAGCAATATATGAGCAAGCTTCTATATTCTTCCTCACTTGTCCAAGGAGGACTAACGTCCTCCCTTTAGACCCCGTCAAAGGACAGATCTTGGCGGATCGTCTAATGGTAGGACGCCGGTTTTTGGTGCCGTCTATCGGGGTTCGAGTCCCTGTCCGCCAGCCAACTCGTGCTAGCACGAATTGCTTGTTCGTTAATTAATTAATATGAATTTAAGTAAGGTGGTGGCTTTAATAGCCTTCGGTTTTGTTGTAGGTGTGATTAGTGGGCTTTCGTTTCTTAGGACACAATGGGGTTCGTTCAATATCGACTTCTTTTTTTGGTGGTCAATTGTCTCAACATTGTTTGGCCTTGGTTTTGCTGGAGTTTCAATATGGCAGTATTGGGAAAGTAAGAGTCAGATAAGAAAAAATAATGCCCAGGTAAAGGTTTGGATGCAAGATGCAAACGGTATTAGACAAGCATTGCAAAGAATAGTTAGGGATAACATTGACGGACGCTTTACTACTACAAATGATATGGGTAATGCTGTATGGGGTGTTGAAGCAAATGCTGGGGCTTTGTATCAAAGTTTGTACGAAGAAAGATGTGTTACTGAACAAGAGTATAAAGCTAGACAAAAGACGTTAGCTGACCTACTAGATAAAAAACAGTTTCTAGAAATTGGAAATGAAATTAAGGCACTAGAAGCACCAGAGAAGTCTGTTGCTTAGTGAGCGCACGAGACGCTTAGAACCTGAATTCTAAGATATAGTAAAACCGTCAAGCAGGGATTGACCGTGTACAGTTCTAGCTCGAGATGGCCAGCAAAAAATTACCCCCGATTCTTGCGAATCGGGGGTTGGGGTCAGCTCCAAATCTGTTTCATCCTTTCGGAATCATCAGGTGAGGTCTGCCACCACACTACAGGTGTGGAATTGCTCCAAGTAATATAATACTAGTTTATATTAATTTGTCAATACTAAGCTAGTTCTAACATCATCCCAGACAGCCAGCAATCGGCAGGCCGCAAACGTGATACGTTTGCGGCCTTTGCCGTTGCTCGCTGGACAGGGACTCGAAAGACGGAGCCGGTATACA
>JAYVWI010000007.1:0-5177 GCA_043786195.1 Minisyncoccota bacterium | reverse complement strand
TTTTTTTTGCATCTTAGTTATCTAGATCAACGGGAATAAGTTTTCTGGTGTCTGCGTCGATAACTCCGGCGAGCACTTGCAAGTGTGCAAACACTTCGGGGACTTCTTTTAGTTGTTCAAGCGCCACCTTGGCCAGGTAGCGAACTTTTTGTTCTTTCAGTCGCTTGCCTACCTCGCGCTCTTCGCTGCGCCAGAGTGCTGAGACCAAGAGTAGAATACCACTTTCTTTTGGAATTCTTCCCGCATCTAAATTGCCTTTCACAATACTCCCCGCTGTCTTTACCGCTGCTGGCCACTCGTGCGAGTATGGGCCAATGATGAGCGCTCGATTTGGTTCGTGGAGCCAGTCAAAGCCGCGACCAACAGCGATGATTTGTTCTCGGTGTTCAAGGTCAATCGGGGCTTTTTTCTCCGCTCGCATCGCTGCGATGTGACGTAGGTTACCTTCGACGAGAGTTAGGAAGTCGCGGCGCATGAGTGCAGACATATCGGGGTACAGGGCGGCAATTTTTCGATCCAGTTCATCGAGTGAAATAGTTGGGTCCACTTGAGCTAGGTCGAGAATTTGTCCGTTGGTGCCATGTAAAACCAACGCTTCTTCGTCTGTCTCAATACCAACCGCTAGAGCATATACTGGTCGATTTGGAGTGTCACCAAACACTTTTGTAAACTGGTCTCGCAAAGCGAAGGCAGCATTTCTCGCTGCATCAGTATCGTATCCAAAGCCGGCACAACCGCGGTGGTTGTCTCCAGCAGAGAAGTGGTAAGAAGAGATAGAGAGGCACTGGCGACCTTTTTCTATGGCGTACTGGACTCCGTCGTGCGTGACTTCTTGGAAGAACGGCCAGCCCAAATCAAACCGTCCGCCGATGTTGCGAAACGGTTGTAAGATTCCAGGTGGAGTTTCAGTAAAGACAGAAAGATTAAGTCGTCCGTCCATACATTTTTGCACAAGGATTTCAGTCGGGTGTTGCTGGCGGTAAAGTTTGCGTGCAAGCTGGGCGGACGGGTCGGTGTATTCTGCGCTTCTTTCTTCGTTGATACGAAGGACATAGTTTTTAATATCGGTCTCAATGATGTTTCTATTTTTCATATGTATTTTAGATGCTGCATGATACTACTAGGTGCTGAGTCACGCAACAAAAGAAAAAGGCGCGGTCCAAGGTGGACCGCGCCGTGTTTATTCAAGCTGCTTCGAGCAGCTCGATAGGCTCATGACCATGGTGATGTTCACCACAATCAGAATGCTTTTCGTGAAGCACCTTCACTTGAATGTTCGGAAACCATCCGCGCAATTTGCTCCCGAGAGAGGCATGTTTGCGTTTGATCTGTTCATCGGTCAGACCAATATCGATGGCCGCACCACAGTTGTCGTGTGATGCGATGATGATTTCATCCGGCTCCTTCAGTTGCACCATGATCTTGATGGCAAACATGAATGCGCCTTCAAGAAGAACCTTGAGAAGCCTCCCTTCATGTTTGGCGCAGAGTTCGGGGAAGAGGATGCCACCGGGCAATCTGATCTGGTGAACACAGTGCTCACGAATGTCCTTCGGACGCTGACTCCGACCGTCGGAGCAGCGAATGTAGAGAATATTCCTTTTAGAGGACGGCATGGTAATCTCCCTTTGTGTACAAAGCCAGCCGCTATCCTACTCTTATTTAAACATTTGACAAGACTTCATGTGCACAGTCTAAAAAAGGTTTCAAACTAAGGAAAAAGTGCTAGTATTTCGATGTGGTCTGATGCACCACTTCAGTCGGCGCACGTCGACTAATGTCTGATATACATTAATTTAATTAAATATGAACAAAGTACACGGTCGTGAAAACGACACGGTTGAAGTAGTGAATGACGTGCCAAAAAGTGACGTAGCGCTTCGTGAAGAGGCGATACAGGAGTTTTGGCAGAAGAACGGTATATTCAAGAAGAGTGTTGAAACTCCGGCTGGCTCTGCGCCTGTGGGAGATTTTGTCTTTTATGATGGGCCGCCGTTTGCGACGGGGACGCCGCACTTTGGGCATATTCTCGCCAGTACCATCAAGGATGCCATTCCGCGCTTTTGGACTATGAACGGCTACCGGGTGAATCGAAAGTGGGGGTGGGATTGTCACGGTCTGCCATTGGAGAATCTTATAGAGAAAGAACTTGGTCTCGGGACCAAGCGCGATATCGAAGAATACGGCGTGAAGAATTTTAATGAAAAGGCTCGCGGTGCTGTGATGCGCTACGCTGACGATTGGAAAGAAGTAATCCCGCGCATGGGTCGTTTTGTCGACATGGAGAGTGACTATAAGACGATGGACAGCACCTATACCGAAAGTGTCTGGTGGGTTTTTAAGAGTCTCTTCGATAAAGGGCTAGTCTACGAAGGTTTCAAAAGTATGCACCTCTGTCCGCGCTGTGGGACGACCCTCTCAAACTTTGAGGTGAATCAAGGTTATAAAGATATCAAAGATATTGCGGTGACCGTAAAGCTGCCGCTTTTAGATGAGGCTGGAAATGTGACTAACACAAGCTTGCTCGTCTGGACGACCACACCGTGGACACTGCCAGGGAATATAGCTGCCGCCGTCAATAATGAAATTGACTATGTGAAGGTTACAGTTAAAGGTTCTGCGACAGGTTACGAATCTGGAGTAGTGAAATCTGGAGAGAGCGTTTCTCAAGTTAATGCGAAAGCGGGTGAAAGTTTCATTGTCGCAAAAGGACGATTAGTTCAGTTATCAGGAATTCCGTACGATCTTATTGAAGAACTTAAAGGGAGCGATTTGGTGGGACGAAAATACCAACCACCGTTTGATTATCTCAAAAACTACCTTGAAAACTCCAGGGCTAAAATTGCAGCAAGTCTTTCAGAAGATGGATATCAAGACAAAATGAAAAACGGGTGGAAAATATGGCATGCCGACTATGTAGAAATTGGTGAAGAGGGCACAGGAGCAGTACACATTGCTCCAGCTTATGGTGACGATGATTTAAAGTTGGCGCAGGAACATAACATTCCAATTTATCATCATGTAACAAATGAAGGAAAGTTTGAGTGGTTTGTTGAAAACGACGAATTCGGAGGAGATCTAGTGAAACCTAAAGACGATGAAGCTGTTGGTATCAATCACGTTGATACTGACGTTAAAATACGTAAGGCTTTAGATAAAAAACATCTTTTATTTAAAAGAGAAAATATCACCCACAGCTACCCACACTGTTGGCGATGTGATACGCCGCTCTTGAACTACGCGACCACGTCGTGGTTTGTGAAGGTTCCGGATATGAAAGATGAGTTGGTTGAAGCCAACGGCAAAGTGAATTGGATTCCCGAGCATGTCGGTACCAATCGTTTTGGTAAGTGGCTTGAGGGCGCACGCGACTGGGCTATCTCACGCCAACGTTACTGGGGTGCCCCACTGCCAATTTGGCGCAATCCAGAGACGAAGGAAGTAAAGGTGATTGGTTCACTCAAAGACTTGCAACAGTACATCCCAAAGAGTGGCAACACCTATATTCTTATCCGCCACGGTGAAAGTGAATACAATGTAAAAAAGTTACTCAATAGTGACAATACTGTCCATAACCCACTAACGGAAGTCGGGATACAACAAACAAAAGAGACTGCTAAGCAACTACCTGCGAATGTCGATTATATTTACCACTCACCGCTGCAGAGAACCAAAGAGACGGCAAAAATTTTGGCAGCTGAACTCAGTGGGTATGAACTTAGAGAAGATGCGAGATTGCGTGAATCTGACATGGGCGACTTAGAAGGAAAGCCACATGGCACCAAAGACAAATTCCTTAGTTCCCCGGAAGAAGAGTTTACAAAATCGGTGCTTGGTTCGGAAACGTTAAATGACATCCGTAACAGAATGGCTGACTTCCTGTACGACATGGAGCGTACCCATCAGGAAAAGGTCATCGTGTTGGTTTCGCATGGAGATCCAATTTGGATGCTGGAATCAGTTATCACTGGCCGCAACACCAAGGAAACATTAGAGGTACTGAAAGGGGCTTACCCAAAGAATGCCGAATCAAGAGTTCATCAATTTGTTAACTTCCCACACAACGACCATTTCGAGCTCGATTATCACCGACCATACATTGATGAGATAGACCTCTTTGAAGGTGATGTAAAGCTTGAACGTATTCCGGACGTCTTTGATTGTTGGTTTGAGAGTGGCTCAATGCCGTATGCGCAACACCACTTCATGGGGGAGAACAAGGAGCAGTTTGAAAAGGCTTGTTTCCCCGCGCAGTTTATTGCTGAAGGACTCGATCAGACTCGGGGCTGGTTCTACTCACTCATCGTGCTGGGCACCGCGCTCTTTGGGAAGTCGCCGTATGAGAATGTGATTGTAAATGGGCTGGTACTCGCAGAAGACGGGAAGAAGATGAGTAAGAAACTACAAAATTATCCAGACCCAATGGAGTT
The DNA here is from genome assembly GCA_043786195.1 of Minisyncoccota bacterium. GTDB lineage: Bacteria > Patescibacteriota > Minisyncoccia > Phycocordibacterales > UBA918 > OLB19. Next base: position 747 of record JAYVWI010000007.1, on the reverse strand, counting down.
GGCCAATCGCACTGGTGTGGATGCGATGCGCTTCTACCTGCTCTCATCACCAGTAGTGCGCGGCGAAGATATGAGCTTTTCAGAAAAAGAAGTGCTTGAACTGCAGCGCAAGAATATCGGTCGTCTACACAACGTACTCGCAATGTATGAAATGTTTGCAAATGGAACAAAGGGAAGTGCAGACTCTCAGAATGTCCTCGACCGCTGGATTCTCGCGCGGTTGCAAGAGTTGGTGAATGAAACAACTGCCGGCTATAAGGGTTACGAGCTTGATAAAGCGACACGTCCAATTACTGACTTCATCGACGACCTTTCAGTATGGTACTTGCGCCGCAGTCGCGACCGCGTGAAAGGGGAGGATGAGGCTGATAAAGCTCTCGCCCTCGCGACCCTGCGCCACACACTCCGCACCCTCGCGCTCGTGATGGCACCGGTCATGCCGTTTTACGCCGAGTATCTTTTCCAGGCAGCGAAGGAAGAAGGTGATGCAGAAAGTGTGCATCTCGAAAAGTGGCCAGAGTTTGGTGATGTTGATAAAGAGCTTCTTATTGAAATGGCTACGATTCGTGAAGTTGTTACCGCTGCGCTGGAAGCTCGAACAAAAGCCAACAGTAAGGTGCGACAACCGTTATCTTTACTTAAAGTTAATATTGAAGGGTGTATTCTACGAGATGAATATAAGGAAATTATTGCTGAAGAAATTAATGTCGAAAAGGTTATTCTAGACAACAGCATTGAACGTATGGT
>JAYVWI010000006.1:0-3863 GCA_043786195.1 Minisyncoccota bacterium | reverse complement strand
TCGGCAGTGTGCGCATTTTTTCCTAAATACCCCAGAACTACACCACTTATCAGGTGAAAGATTAAGATGGTATAATCGTCTGTATGTATATGAATAGTGTAAAGAATTTTGTGCCTAAAGTGGCACTAGGCTTAGCCTTGTTGTTTATTAGTGCGCCACATCAAGCTTCGGCTATGGAGACAGCGGCCTGGGTGCCCTGGTTTAGTGGTGCAAATGGCACCAAAACAGCCATTAAAAACATCGACAAAATCGACGTAGTTTACCTTTTTGTCTACGAAGTGAACGCTGATGGAACCCTTAAAAACCGAGTGAACTTTGAAGATAAGAAATGGAAGGATCTTATCAAAGCCGCCAAAGATAACCATACGAAAGTTATCCCTACCGTAGCGTGGTTTGATGGCTACAATATTGACCAGACTCTGAGCAGTCCTGACAAGCGCGCTGCGCACGTCGCCCTCATTGCCCAGATGGTTAAGGATAACGGCTTTGACGGAGTAAATATTGACTACGAGCAAAAGGATAAGAAAACGAAGGATTCCTTCTCAGCTTTCCTCAAAGAACTCAACGAAAAGCTTGAAGACAAAGCCCTTACCTGCGCGCTCGAAGCCCGCACTCCTGCTGACTCTCTATACAAAGTTGTTCCCGAAAAGATTGAATACTCGAACGACTACAAAGCCATCAACAAATACTGTGACTGGGTAGAAATCATGGCGTACGACCAACAGCGTGCTGACCTCAAGCTCAACGACGCACGAAAGGGTGTTCCTTATATGCCGGTAGCTGACAAGGATTGGGTTAAAAAAGTCATTGAAGTAGCGATACAGGATATCGACCGAGATAAGATTTTCCTCGGTGTGCCAACCTACGGACGAGCTTGGGATGTCTCAGTAGCGCCAGAATGGTACCGAGACTACACCAAAGTCGCTTCCCTCAATCAACCCCGCATTCTCGAACTCTCAAAGAAATACAAAGCAAAGATTGGCCGTACAGCAGGCGGTGAAGCCGTCATCAGCTACATCCCTGAAGACTCTATATATAAGAAAAAGCTCGCTAAGGTGAAAGTACCAAAGGGCACTCCCACAGGCTTTGAGGCCGCCGCCAGAGCTCTAAAATACGCCACTGATAATGAGGAGGAGGTGCAAGCACGTTTTGTCACTTGGAGCGACGCGCTCGCCATTAAGGATAAGATTAACCTCGTCGATAAGTACCATCTAAAAGGCACCGCCATCTTCAAAGTTGACGGTGAAGAAGATCAAAAGATTTGGAAGTTGATTAAGTAAAAGTCCACAAAAACCCCGCACTAGTGCGGGGTTTTCTGAATATGCATTTCAAAGAAGTCATTAAGGGACTGGTACACATGTTTCTTATGTTCACCCGTAAGACCAATAAGTTCATCAAAGCTAGTCCAGCGAAATTCTGACGCTTCATCTTCTAAAGCATTTTCTAGATTAATGGAGTTGCCTGTCTTTAGTTTTAAGAAATACCACTGGTGTGCTTGACCGAGTATATTTAGAGAAACATCAGTGATTCCTTCAGCACGCTGATAGATAGTCCAGCCGGGCACGGAGGTTATGTGTTCGATATCATCTTTGATAATGCCGACTTCTTCATGTAGTTCTCGCCAAAGTGTTTCTTCCGGCACCTCACCCGCGTCAATTCCACCCTGTTGAAGTTCCCAGATTCCTACCGGAGGCTGAACACGTTTAAAAATAGCGATTTGGCCGGCATCGTTGTAAATGACGGTACCGACTCCAGCTCGAAAATATCTGGTGGCCATATGAATGCGAGTATAGCATGACTTGGTATACTAATACGTAATGGCACAATGGATTGGGCTACTCGACTGCAATAACTTTTTCGTATCGTGCGAGAGGCTTTTTCGACCGGATTTAAAAGGGAAGCCGGTCCTAGTTTTATCTTCAAATGATGGTTGTGTCGTCGCTCGGTCTCAAGAGATAAAGGACAGTGGTATAGCTATGGGAGTGCCGTATTTCCAGATAAAGGACATTATAAAAGACATAGAAGCAACAACGTTTTCTTCTCACTTTGCGTTGTATCGAGATATCTCGCGACGTGTCTTTGAAGCGATGAGAACCGAGCTTGATACTGTCGAACAATATTCAGTCGATGAAGCTTTCTTCACTATAGAGGGGGTAACGGTTCAAGAGTTGCAAAAGAAGATTCTTTCTATTAAAGACAAAGTTGAGAGGGTGGTTGGGATACCTGTCTCGGTTGGTCTGGCACACTCAAGGACACAAGCAAAGTACGCTGGCAGTATCGCTAAAAAGACAACCGGGACGTTTGTGCTGACAGAGGAAGAGTGGAGGAGTCGTGTCTCTACGATAAAACTTGGGGACATTTGGGGAGTGGGGTTTAGATCGGCCGATGAGTACCGCAAGAAAGGAATACTAACCGTGTCCAGTTTGCTAGCTCTAGAACGGAGACAAGTGCAGGAGCTGTTTGGTGTCGCCGGTGTGCGTCTCTGGCAAGAGCTACAAGGTATTCCTAGCGTGACACTTTCAAGACATCTAGAATCACAAAAAAGCATTCTAAACTCACGTTCGTTTAAGGGTACTTCAAGTGACATAAGCGTTCTTCACGATGCTGTGGCGTACCATGTCCGAGAGGCTGCAGAAGACCTACGAGCAATGAAACAGAGAACCTCGTCTCTACAAGTACATTTGGGTACAAGCAGGCACGGTGACTATCTTCTGCAGGGTGGTACAGCCATAGCTATTTTACCCAGTCCAACCAACGATACTTTCGTATTGTTGCGAGCCGCTGACGACTTAGTCAGTCAGTTGTTTAAAGTCGGAGTGCCTTACAAAAAAGCTGGTGTCCTTCTTACAAATTTTACACCAGAAGTAGTCAATCAACTGGCTTTATTTAGTAACAACGAGGAGGAAAAAACAAAGGATTTGATGCCAGTAATTGACGCGATAAACAACAAAACCGGCAGAAATAGCGTACTTCTAGGTAGTCGCTTACAGACCAAAAAATGGCAATCATCACAAGAGTCACGGTCGCCAGCGTACACGACATCGTGGAAAGACATTGTGACTGTTAAAGCGTAGAGAAATTTTATAACGGACGTTTGTACTTAAGAACCGAAAAACGCAGTGTCTCCAAACTTAAAGGAAAAAGCATAAAAAACGGTTTATTTTAAAGGAACAAAGGTCAGGACAAAAAGGTTATCAACAGTGACCTAGAGACGAGCTGTCTTCTAGTGGGTACAATACTCTTAGATCGATTGAAATGATAAAAGACTTTTGAAGGCTGAACCTTTTGATAAAAAAGTATCTTATCTCTCCACAGAAATTTCAATCGAGATGCTTCGAGTGTAACAACAAGAAGTAATAGTTATTTATTCAATAAAAAAATAAAACATGTTCGCAAATCCAACAAATGTTGGCATTTCGCAACGGGTGGTCGCGACACTTGTTGCATGTGCAGTGGCAATGGTTTCCATCGGATTCTATAGCTACGCGCAAGCAGCTAACTTAACAAGTGTAAGTGATACGTTAACCGACTCTCAAATCAGTGTCGTTTCCAATCACACCATCGCTTTTACAATTCCAGCTGGCTCAACAGGAGTCGCTGCTGCTGGTACAATTACAGTAACCTTCCCAGCAGGGTTCGCTCTAGGCTCAGTTGCCTTCGGTGATATGGACCTCACCATTGGTGGAGCCTCCCAAACGCTCGCAGCAGCAGCTGCAGGTGCAACTTGGGGTGCTACAAAGTCCGGACAGGTAGTAACCTTTACCTCTGGTACTGGAACAGCTACAGCAGGTCAAGCAATCATCATTAAAATTGGTACTAACGCAACCGTTGGTGGTACAGGCGTAAACAGGATCACAAATCCT
>JAYVWI010000005.1:0-9588 GCA_043786195.1 Minisyncoccota bacterium | reverse complement strand
CTCTGCGCATTTGCCAGAAATAATACTACCAGTTGCGACTTTGTATCCACCGTCGCGTTCAAAAAGACGAGACAAAAAAAGTTCAAACGGAAAGCCGGTCGGCCCAAGGCCAAAAAGTGCCCGCCTGAGTGAATAGCGTGCAGCGGCGGGGACGCGACTTTGTCGCAGGAGAGTAAAGGCTTGACGGTAGATTTCTTGAGTTTGGATGCCACTTTGTAGTGTCTTGTTTACTTCAGCTACAATTTGGTTTACTTCCTCTGGCGCAGCACCGGCTCGACGTAGTGAGCGGCGTAATTTTTCAACTTTAAAATATTCAGTGGTCCCATCTGCTTTAGTAACTAAGAACGACATTATGTAAGAATACCACCCCCGAGGCACAAAGAGCCTCGGTAAAGCACACATGATTGACCGATTGCTGGAGTCTCGACATTTTCGTTTACTTGAAATGTGATTCCCTCGTTGTTTATTTCTGAAATAGTAATTTTAAAAGGAGTTTGGCGGTAGCGGAATTGTGCTTCCAAAACGTGGCCGACAGCAAGTGGTGTACGAAGAGTGACGTTGGTAAGTGAGATGGTATCTTGCTCTGTCGTTATACAACGAGTAGACGCAACAGTAATAGTGTTTTCCACGACATTTTTCTCTACAACATAAAGATGGTCACGGTCGGTATCGTTGTTGTTTAGTGTAAAACCGTGTCGCTGTCCAATAGTGTACACGAGCGCGCCTTTGTGTAATCCGATAATTTCTCCGGATTCGTCAAGGACTTTCCCTGGAATTAGATCAACATAATGAGAAAGAAATTCTGGAATATCTATATGTCCAAGAAAACAAACTCCCTGGCTATCTTTTTTTGTAGCGGTAGGGATACCGGCTTTTAATGCTTCCTTGCGGATAATTTCTTTTGGAGTGTCGCCGACTGGAAAAAGAGAGTAGGCAAGTTGCTCATTGGATAGTGACCAAAGAAAGTACGATTGATCTTTACTGGAGTCAGCACCTCGGTGCAGCTCGGCACCTGACCTCCCCTCTCTGCGTTCAACATAATGCCCGGTAGCAATAAAGTCAGCGCCGCGCTCTTGTGCGAAGCGAAGAAAGGCGCCGAATTTCACTTCCTTATTACAAAGCACATCTGGATTGGGCGTGCGACCGGCCTTATATTCACTGACGAAATAGTGTGCGACCTCGTCGCGGTAAGTAGCCTCAGCGTCGCAGGTCAGAAATGGAATCTCAAGGTGTGCAGCGACACGCATGGCATCAAGCCGTTCCGCTTCCCAATTACACACCATAAAATCAGGGTGCCACACTTTAATAAAGACCCCTACGACGTTGTATCCTTGGTTTAAGAGACGCAAAGCCGCCACAGAGGAATCTACTCCTCCTGAAAGTCCTACAAATACTGTGGCAGTTTTATTCATGGCAAAAAAATACCATTAAGAAGCACTAACGTAAATAGCGAGCGACGTTGTCGAGATGTTCATCGTAGGTCTTTGCATAGTGGAAATTGCCATCGTTGTCGGTGATGTAGTAGACGTAGTCGGTAGGTGTAGGCTCAATGACGGCGGTGATGGCCTCTAGACCAGGGTTTCCAATTGGTGTTGGCGGCAGACCTTTGTTTTTGTAGGTGTTGTATGGAGAGTCAATTTCCAAATCTTTTGGTGTTAGTTCTTTGAGGGGTTTATTTAGAACGTACTCAATCGAAGCATCGGCTTGTAATCGTATCCCTTCAGTCAAGCGGCGCTGGAGAATTCCTGAGACGATGCGCATAGATTCGGGTGAATTGGCTTCTCGTTCAAGGATTGAGGCTAGTATGAGAACTTCGTTCGGCTTTAGGCTATAGGCGTCGATTTTTGTCTGAATGGGTGCGGTCTTTTCTTCAAAAGTTTTAAGCATCAAGTCGACTAGTTGGTCGGCAGTGAATGTCTTTGGGACAAGGTAGGTTTCGGGATAGAGTTTTCCTTCTAAAGGAACAGCTCGTTCAAGGAAACGTGCGGTGTCAAAATTTATAAGTAGTGTCTGAGCGTGTGTCGCGATATCGGTAGCACGCTCACCTTCTATGTGAGTAAATTTAATAAGATTATTATCGAAATCTCCCGTGACAAGTTTTTTTGCAACCGCGATTGTCGTCATCGGTTGTTCAAATACATAAGTGCTCGCTTTAATGCTTTTTGTATCGTACAGCAGTGTGAGAACGAAGTAGAGTAGGGTCTTTGAGCGCACGATGGAGGCTTCCTCAAGACCAGTTGTGATAGTTTTTACACCTTCGCCAGACTCAATCGTAAAAGACGCTTGCACAGCAAAAGACGCCGGTGGAGTATTTAATACATAAGCAGAGTAGGCAATTCCCACGCTTACGATAATTCCAATAGTGACCAGCTTGAGAAATATTTTTGCAGGTTTTTGACTAGGAGCTGCTGCTTGTACGGATTGTGGCGATAGTACTGGTGGCATACTTTAGAAGTTAAAAAGGTGGAATTCCGGTTGGAAGGTTTGGTGGTGCGTTACGACGGATTGATTCTACTCTTGAGATATTTGGTGTGACGATAGATTTTCCTGGGATGTGATACATCGAAGCTAGTTCTTCAACGGACATAACCTTTGGCGCATCGCCAAACTTTTTGACTTCACTCGGGAGGTAGTTGCGACCTTTGTAAAAGTCGAGTTCACGTTTTTTGTAGTATTTTTTCTTTGAGCCTGACGGGTCAGTAATCATGTTCCAGTCAAAGTCAGTTCGCCACTTGAGACCAATACCATTACGACCAATAATATCCCACTGCGACATGCCGCGAAGGATTGGGCCAATCATGTCTCCGTCGAATTTGTTTTTATCGAGTGTGATGTACATGGCACGAATGGCGACTTCGTAGGCATACTTTCCGATGTTACGCTCAATGGCCGTCACGTTATCACGTTCTCCCATAGTTAATCTTGAAGGAGTGTCGGGGTTCTCTGTGTCCTTGCTTGTCTCACCCTGCATAATAGCCTTAATTTTTGCCTTACCAGCTTCTTCCCAAGTAGGCTTATCATGCCACTGTCCATTTTTGAAGCTATGTTTTACATGTGGGACGCAAAGGAACTGAATCCAAATCCGTTCGTGAGGTTTACATTTACCAACATGCTCTAAGAGCGGTGCCATCGGCTCAAACTTCTCTTCTTCTTTAGGCATCCGGTCATGGCCAAATTCGATGTACGTCTTAATCGGCAAGGTCTCATCTTCTTTTTTTGTGAAGTGAAATGCCATAAAGTCGTATTTATCGAGATCATTGCGGACTTCTGCCGTGTAGTCGACTTTCTCTTCAATGACTTCAATACCTGGGTACTGCGCGTAAAGTTGAGCTTCGACTGAATTCTTTACTTTGACTCGCGGTACGTTCATGTAGAAACGAACCTCACCTCCCACATTAGCTAGCTCAAAACTGTAAGTTATAGGCCGCTTTCCGTCGATGTACGACTGAATGAGGTTGTCACGCGAATAACTATTGTAGATTTGGGCGAATACACTTTCCATCGCCTCTGGCGACTTGAAGACTTCTTGTGGTGGTTTGATGCGCAGGGTTACTCGGCCATTGTTATCTTGGAATTTGAGTCCGGTGTAATCCTGCCAGCGTTCAAACAGAATGTGGAAAAGTGTGAATGGCACCCATAGCGGTGAGGTCGCCACCACAAAAGAAAGAACCGGAACGATATCGACGTGAACGGTATGGAGGGTAAACAGTAAAATGCCCAGACCGAGAAACAGAAACATCGGTCCAGCGACTGCTCCAAATACTGCTTTAAAGAGGTCACCCATATTTTATAAGTGCCTCTATTGTACACCATAGACAAAAACTCCCGGAAGGAATTCCGGGAGTTTTTAAACAAATCTGAGGATTAGTCAGCAACGGCGTACTGGCCGTTTGCAAGGCGTTTGAAAAGATTAGTGTCTTGGAGGTTTACGAGAATTGTATTGTCTTTCACGTAACGTTCCTTACGTACTTTATCAATAATCTCTTCACGTGATAGCGGACCTTCAACTTCAAGGATTTGACGAAGGACGTCCTTTACCACACCTGAAGTGTAGCCCCATTCAGAGAGCGCGTAGAGACCGCGGCCGACAAGTACAAAGCGAGCGTCTTTGATGAGTTCGTTGTGAGTAGTCGCAACGTGAGCGTCGTGACCGAAGAGTTCTTGAATGGTCTCAGCTACTTCACGGAAGTGCATTGGTGAACAATGACGCTTAACTGCGAGGTACGCATAGTCTCGAATGCCTTTTACGCGGATGTTTGGACTGTCAGCTGGTCCCCAGTCTCCCAGTGGATTGCGGCCGATTTGCTTAGAGATAAGCAACCAACGCTTAAGAGTTTCTTCGTCGTGACGATCAGCGATGTCGATGAGTTCAGCTCGGAAGCGTTCGAGAATATCAGCTTCACTGATAAGGGCATCTTTTTCAAGATTTTTGTGGACGTTCTTGAGTGCTTTTTCTACCGTGTCAGCGATTTTTCGCTCGGTAAACCATCGATGCGAGTAGTGGGGGTTTTCCTTGCTTTTAAAGAAGGAATCTCCGACAACGAGAAGGAAGTAAATATGATTACGAACGGCTGGGTCTGGACTGAGCTCGTCGAGGAGTACGTGTTCGGCGATAATACCGCCGCCGAGCTGGTCGATAAGACGCTGAAGCTCAAGGAAGAGTTCTACGTGCTTTTTGTATGCGTCTGACTTTTGGATTGATTGGAGACCGTAGTTTTCAATCTGACGGACACGTTCACGGGTAATGCCGTATGACTTGCCAATCGCCTCTAATGTATAAGATTCGCCGTCGTCACCAAGGCCGTAACGCTTTTCAAGCACGTCACGAGCGCGCTCTGGAAGAACGTCTAGTAGAGTTTTTGTAACTTGTTTTGGTTTAAATGTAATCATATTTACTTTTATAGAAGGTTGTTTGATGCAATCTTCAATGCGTGCCGTAGTTTATAACATATCCCCAGAAATTGGTCAACACCCCTAACTTCCCCGCTAAGGCGCAATGATGTTGAGAATTCTTCCCGGTACATAAATAATTTTTTTAACTTCAAGCGAAGCGATGCGATTCTGCAGGTCTGGAGAGTTTTGTAATGCTTCCCAAGCCTCGTCCTGCGAAGCTTCCGGTGAAATGGTTATTTCTCCGCGGTGCTTGCCGTTGATTTGAACACCAATTGTCACAGTGTCGTCTTTCGCTAAGTCTGCATCAAATACTGGAAATTCAGCGGTATGAATACTTTCGACTTTGCCAGCTTCGTGCCAGAGCTCCTCTGTGATATGGGGAGCAAATGGTGCCAACATGCGAAGGAAATCTGTGTGACTTTTGCTTGAAAGACCTGTCTTTTCTGCCTGATTTACAAAAATCATCATCGCGCTGATAGCGGTGTTGAATTTGAAGGTCGCGATATCCTCGCTTACCTTTTTAATAGTTTTATGCAGTAGACTTGTGGTTTCCTTCGGTTCTTCGTCTGTAATATGCTCTGTGAGGCCGTACACGCGTTCCAGGAAGCGCCGTAGACCAGCGACGCCGCCAAGATCCCACGGGTAATTTGTTCCTTGGTACGGCCCCATGAAGGCCAGGTACATCTTTACTGTATCAGCACCAACGAGCTGGACTTGCTCATCTGGGTCTACAACATTTCCCTTACTCTTACTCATCTTATTTCCGTCAGGGCCAAGAATGAGTCCGCGATTGATGCGCATCGCATATGGTTCGCTATCATTCACCAAGCCTAGCTTATGGAGTGCCTTTTGCCAGAAGCGCGAGTAGAGTAAGTGCATGGTAGTGTGCTCAGCGCCACCGAAATAGGTATCAACTTGCATCCAGTCCTGTTGGCTAGCTTTGCTCGCCAACACTTCGTCATTGTGATTATCAAGATAGCGGAGGTAGTACCACGAAGAATCTACGAAGGTATCCATTGTTTCCACTTCTGGCGTCCAGCCAGCGCCAAAGATACGCTCGGTGCGTTCTTTAAGTTCCACTGATTTAGAAAGCGGCGGTACACCAGTCGGAGTAAAATCCACATCTTCCGGAAGAATCCACGGTAAATGCTCCTTGGGAATAGCGTGCGCTTTCCCTTCCGGGTCATACACAATCGGAATTGGTACACCCCAATATCGCTGTCGTCCAATAGACCAGTCACGGAGACGATAAGTATTTGTCATTCTACCGCCAACTTTTTCAGTAATGGCGATTTTAGCAGCCTCTGAATTCATCCCGTCAAACTCTCCGGAGTTAATGAGTGAACCTTCGGCACTACGTGGAAGAATTCCTTCGCCTGGCACGACTTCAACGACAGGGAGAGCAAATTTTGCAGCAAATGCAAAGTCACGTTCATCATGAGCGGGGACGGCCATGATGGCGCCGGTGCCGTAGCCGCCTAGGACGTAGTCGGCGATGTAGACTGGAATTTCTTCATTATTGGCAGGGTTGGTCGCGGTAATACCCTCAAGCTTCACACCCGTTTTTTCCTTGGTGTTATCGCCGCGTTCAATATCGTCTTTTTGTTTAGCTACTTTTACATACGCTTCAACGTCAGACCAGTTATCAATCTGGTCTTTGTATTTTTCTACAAAGGCATGCTCAGGAGCGAGAACTAGATAGGTCGCTCCAAAAAGTGTGTCAGGGCGGGTGGTGAAGACAGTTGCCTTCTCTCCGACTGAGAGCATGAAATCAATTTCAGCTCCCTTTGAACGACCAATCCATTGGCGCTGGGCTTCCTTGATATGTTCGGGCCACTTAGGGAGGGTGTCGAGGTCGTCGATGAGGGCGTCGGCGAAGTCGGTGATGCGAATCATCCACTGCGGCATGCGCTTTTTTTCGATGAGGTCGCCTGAGCGTTCACAGGCGCCATCTGCAAGGACTTGTTCGTTGGCAATCACGGTGTGGCAGCCAGGACACCAGTTCACGACGCCCTCACCACGATAGGCAGTATTGTTTTTGAAAAATTCACCAAACATCCACTGCGTCCACTTGTAGTACTCGGGGTCAGTTGAAGAGGTCGTCTTGTCCCACGAAAAAGAAGTACCCATGCTATCAAGCTGGGTTCTCATGAATTCGATGTTCGACTCTGTCCATTCGCGTGGATTGATATTGCGTTTGATGGCAGCGTTTTCAGCTGGCAGACCAAATGCATCAAAGCCCATTGGGTAGAGTACCTGCTTCCCCATCATGCGCTTGTACCGTACGTAGATGTCAGGTACAGCAAATGCATACCAGTGGCCGATGTGGAGATTGCCTGAAGGATATGGCCATTCCACCAGCACGTACTCTTTTTCTTTACTATTATCACGTGCACCCACGTTGTAGATTCCATCTTGTTTCCATTTCTCTTGCCACTTCCCCTCAAACTCCTGATGATCAAAACGCTTGTGCATAATAAATAAATCAACCCACCCTTTTATGAATAAGAAGTCCTCATTATGCTATGGATTTTTATTTGTGCAAGAAAATTCCCAAGGACTGGCCTTGGGAATTTTCTTACTTTTTTTTGACTGGCATGAGGATTGGCTCGGTGTTTGGGTTCGTTGGGTCGATAACTCGCTTGAAGCACGTTTCACCGGTACCGTGCTGCCAATTGTCGGGATTTTTAATTGTGCCGTCGACAGCAACAGGCGTTGAATAACCATTTTGCGGTTCGGTCGATGGTTGAGCAAAAGTAGCGCACAATTCAAATCCTTCTTCGATTATGCTGTAACGATAGGCGGCACGATTTTCTGGAGCGGTCGGTACAGCCGGCTCGCCAAGATCATTCAAAGTGGTTGGCAGAGCACTATGGGAAAGAACGTAGTCTTGAAGTCGCCATTGGATATTTTGAAGGTCGGTGATTTGAGTCATATCGAGTCGTTGTTCGCGAACAGTGCTTGGGGTTTTAACATTGGCAAATCCATACCCCAAAGACGCCAGGACTACAACAATGGCACCGATAGCAAATTGCACAGACTTTTGTTCATGCTTAAGCCAAAACCCTCGTGCGTCAAGGATGTAATAATGAAGTGCTGCGCCAACTACAAAGAATACAGCCAGCGCTTTAAAGATAAACCGCTGCGTAATCTCACCATTAAGATAGGTCATTATCACTGCCACAAGATCGCCCAAGAGTGCTCCACCACCAATAAGGAGCGAAAGATAGACAAGCCACTTTGTAAGTGAAAGATAGGCACCACCTGTTTCACTTCGTCGCATATGATTGACTGTGCGAGTGAGAATTATATAGGCCGGAAAAAAAACAATTACCATGGCAATCCCAAGACGAATGTCACTTTGGTAGCTTTCGATTTGATAGTACTGGTCAACAGCATCAGGAAACATTTTGTTAATAATCCCAAAGATAAGTACAATCAAAAACGATAGAGATAAATAAAGGCTGACAAGTGAACCGAGTTGAAGCACAAAGTGCTTGGCTGTGTGATTTTCCATATAATTTAAGTATGCGCCTTTTTATAACAGTGTAAAGTTGCGGAAAGTGTCGTACTATAGGAAATATATGAATGCTGATGATTTTAAAAAAGCTCCGAAGATATTTTGTGAGAATATAAGTGTTGCGTTTACTCCCGAGTATTTTGTTATGAGCCTTAGCTCTGGGGCTGAAAATGCTATTTACACCCTTACTCCCCAACATACCAAGCGACTACAGCAGTATCTCACCAACCAAATTGCCGAATATGAAAAGGCACATGGTGAAATAGCGGCTCAGTGGAATCCAAATATCGTGAGCCCTATGCAACCCAACCAGCCAAACAGCTCAGTCTAGGCAATCCACCCCTTAAGTTTGACTAGCAGAAAAATAGTGGTATATTCTCAAAGGAGGAGAAACCCAATGAAAAATACCTTTTTTCGCTGGATGATCACCCTGTTCATCCTATCCCTGATTCTACTGATCTTCGCCCCGAAGATCCTGGTTGGAATTGTCATGTTGATTTTCATGATTCCGTTTGCAGCGCTCCTGGTGAGCGGTGTTGGTGTCGTAGTGATGATCTTCTTTCCTGACGCCATCAGGCAGAAGCCCGATAGTCGGCTCTTGCGCATTCCTGCGCTTTTCAATTCCTGCGTTGCGGGAATGGAAAAAGTCTGGCACGAAGCCTGGGATTTCCTCGATATCGTTACTAGTCAGCGCAGAATGCGCGAGACAATGGACGAAATCAGGTCGGGTCAATCACGACTGCCTTTCTGACAAACAAAACGCCACGTTTCTGGTTTATCCCTGGAACGTGGCGCTTTTTATTTATGAGTGTAAAAATTCAATGACGTCACCGTCTTTCACAATATATTCTTTTCCTTCGGTGCGAAGCTTACCTTGGTCGCGAGCGGCAGCCTTTGAGCCACAAGATACAATGTCGTCGAAAGTAACGATTTGGGCTCTAATGTATTTTGTTTGAAAGTCAGAGTGAATCGCGGCACCGGCTTCCGGGCCAGTTGAACCAATGGGTACAGTCCAAGCGCGCGTCTCGACTTCGCCGGTAGTGAAATAACTCATTAGCCCAAGGCGATGGTAGCAAGCTCGAATCAATGACTCTACCCCACTATTTTGTGCACCGTATTCTCGTCGGAATTCCATCTTTTCGTCTTCCTCCATTTCTCGTAGGTCGTGCTCCATG
>JAYVWI010000004.1:0-17082 GCA_043786195.1 Minisyncoccota bacterium | reverse complement strand
GTTTCTTCCCAGTCCTTAACTGTAAACGTCCCCGCTGGGCCGCTTGTAAAATTAGGATTTATCAAACCAGTTTTATACTTAACCGCGACACTGTTTTGTGCCATGATTTTCCAGGCCGTAGCTTGGCGTAGCGACATGCTGTTTTGTAGAGAGAGGATTCCGTGCGGTGCATAAACGAGTAACTCCCCCGCGGAACTATTGGCAACCGTAACAGCAGTATTACTACCGCCCGTCTCGCCTGATTTATTCATAGAAATAAGCATCGTATAGGAATTTCCAGTCGCACTACTAAAGCTGGCTCCAGTTTGGACATTGACAAGACTCCCTACGGTTAAGTCGGAGGATTTATCAGCGATGAGCGGAATAATCTTCCCAGAGAGAGAAGAGTCTATCCTTACGTCTCCTTTGGCCACCGTTATGTTTCCAGTCACCCATACCGGACCTTTAATAGTCACTGTAATTCCTGGGCTATTAATTGACAAGTCGCAAGGTATTTTTTTAGGCCCAAGTATTACGTTTGCATTAATAACATAAGGACAAGTGCCCGAATATGTCCCACCGGCGGCGGCCTCAGCTTCCCAGCTAGCAACAGTGGCGTCAGTAATTGGAAGTGATGTAGTGGCTTGATCTGCTGCACCTGGATATTTTATACCAAGCACTGTGGTGGCGCCGGCGACGATACTTTGATAATACGCGTCTTTCCCAATTGACGGTGAGCTCAAGATAGAATGTGCCTTAACCGTCCCCGTGGCTTGCAAACCACTATAACTTCCACTCGGACCAGCTGAGACTGCGTCTCCTTTTATAATCGCAGAGTTGTGACCAACAATCGGACCGTTAGAGTAAATGTTGCCTTCAACTGAGGCGGTGTTTGCAAGGTCAATTCCTCCTGCTCCTGACTGCATACCAAAATTAAAAGAAATTCCGGGAATAACTGTGAGTGTCATTTTTGCTGAACGCTTGGCCAAAAGATAATTTGATGCAGAAGTAATAACGTAGTCACCTCCGGCGTTGACAGTAATCGATGACGTTGCTTGTGCTCCACCTAAAGTAATTGATTCTGTGGCGTCCGGAGTCAACGCTTTTACATATCGATAAAGGATATCTTCGTTCGCAGATAATGCGGTAACGTAGCTTTGTTTCGATTTGAGTAATATTGCTTCAACTTTTTGGTCGGAACGAATATTCATTGCCAATAGCGCTGTCAGTGCCAAACTTCCAAACAGAAAAAATATCACGAAGATGAGCATGGCAGCTCCTCTTTGTGACGCCTTTACATGTGTCGCGAAAAAATTAATCATATGAACCTAAAAGTACTGCGGTGTCAGTAAATGTTTCAGTCACCACGACTCCTCCAACTGTCGACTGGAAAATCACTGTAGCCCGAACTGCTTCAGAAACGCCGTTATCAAAACGATCAAACTTTAAACTGCTCACAGAAACGGGAGTTCCGTTGAGTGCCGCTGAAGCAGCTCCATTTACAGCTACTGTGACATTTCCTCCACTCAAACCATACGCTGTAGTTGTTGTGCCATTAACAAGCGTCATGTTACCAGGACTAGATCCAAATGTACCGGCACTAAGTGAACCTGCCGATCTTATATCGAGCATCAAACGTTCCATGACACTCATTGCGTTTCTAGCGAGCGCTTGGTTTGCGCGATATTGGTAGACTTGTTTTTGTAGTGTGAGCAGCATCAAAACAGACCCGACACTAACAACCATAAAAATTCCAATATAGACAACAACCTCAATCAAACTAAATCCCCGCACATAATTTTGTCGCGTACTCATATGTTGTGCATATTAGTGACGATTCCTTTGAGCGAAACCTTTGTTCCATTCCAATCTACATCTACTGTCACCACACGACTTCCGGTGTCGCTAGTGCCTCCACTTGAGACAAAGTCACCACTCGCACTTCGTGATAACGAAGTAAGTGTAAAGCTGCGTGTGTAACGACTATCAATTACTTCGGGTGTTGAGGTGATGGTCACGCCACTGCCGGTGACGTTGAAATAGTGAGGGGAGCCGGTCGAAAGTGCAGCGATTTGGTTCCAGTCGGCGTCACGAAGATAGCGTACCAGCTCTTGTCCTTCTTCAGCTAAGTAGGTCGCTTTTGTGGTCTCCATAGAAGTGCGGGCGGAAGCAAAGAAAAGCGTTTGTGTTTGCATAACAAACACTAAAATAATTCCTATAATGGCGACAGCCACCAGTGCTTCAACAAGTGTTATGGCTTGTGTAGACCGCATAGATATCTACAGTGTACACCACTATTTGATTAAACCGGTTCCCGTGATTAACAGGTTTAGCGTTTCATTTCTTTGGTCGTCAACAACAGAAATAGTGCCCGTGGCTGAACCAACGCCAGTGATTCTATTAAAATTAAAATACCACTTATTGTTTGAGAGCGTCGAGGTAGCATGCATGCCAGTAGGAAACTTGATTATGTAGTTTGACGCGCTCCCAACCGTAGGTATGACTCCAGTATAAAATTCAACTGTCGAAGTTCCTACGTAGACTCCATATGTAGTACCGCCCACTGACCCTACTGTTTTTATATGCGCTTCATTAAGCGAGTTTTTTATATCAGTAAAAAATAATTGGTATCGTTGGTATCGTTGGTAGTCTTTAAACCCTGATACAACCATCGTGACGAGAATGGTCGCGACGGTAACGACTATAACAATTTCTATGAGGGTGAATCCCGCCCTTTTATCTTTTTTTATTTTTGTATAGGGACGAAACATAATATGAAATTCAACTCAAGTAAGCATTCCCTATTAACTCTGGTTTAGCCCATCGGAGATAGAATAAATTGGTGCAATAAGCGCCAGAGCGAAGAAGCCGACACCGCCGCCAATGGCTACCATGAGTAGCGGCTCGATGATGGTAGAAAGGTCTTTAGTTTTTCGCTCGACTTCGTTTTCGTAATACACCGCCAGCTCACTAAGCATGCCAGCAATCTGTCCGGTCTCTTCTCCGACCAGAATCATTTCGCCGACAAGTATAGGATACAAATCACTTCGTTCGATAAACACTTCTGACAAGGCCGTTCCCTTTTCGACACGCGTACGCACTTCGCGAAGGATTTTCTTATAGAAAACATTTTGTACGACTTCTTCAGTGATTTCTATAGAGCGCATGACATCCACGCCTGAGGCAAGTAGTGACGAGAGTGTGCGGGCAGTGCGGGCTGAGTTAGCTTCCTTTACCATAGTGCCGATCACCGGCAGTCGAGTAAACAACCACGACGTAGTTATCATCCCTATCTTAGAACGTAAAAATGAAAGAAAACCAAACACGGCAGCAAACAGTCCGATAAACACAAAAAGCGTGTACTTCACCATAAAGTCACTCGTACCAATCAGAATTCTAGTCGTAATCGGAAGGTCTTTATTCATTCCTTTAAAAACGCCGGTGATTTGTGGCATTACATAGATCATCATCAAAACACCAATCACCACCATGACCATAATCACAATTGTCGGATAAATCATGGCACCTTTAATCTTCTTTTTAAGATTACTTGCTCGCTCCATCTGAACTGCCAGCGTCTTGAGGGATTCGGCTAGACTTCCACTTTCTTCTCCCGCTCGAACCATCGCAACGTACAGATTACTAAAAGTATCCGGAAATTCTGCCAAAGCACCATTGAACGATCCGCCTTGATTAATGTTTTCTGTCACCTGTTTAATCACCCCTTTGAGACGCGGGTTTTTACTCTGACGTTCAATCACTGATAAAGAGCGAGAAACAGTGAGCCCAGCCGTGAGCATAGAGCCAAGGTTTCGTGTCATCATCACGAGCTCATCTTCTTTAACGCGACTGAGAAGATAATTTATTTTGCCGACATTCAGAAAACGCTTGAAGTCAAACTGCGATGTTTCCTCGATTGAAGTCACCGAATGACCTTGTTCACGCGCGAGAGCGTAGACACCAAACCGGTCGTCGGCAGTAACCGTGCCGCTTACCTTTTCACCTTTTGTGTCCTCACCGGTATACGAAAAAACTGGCATAGATTACTCATTTATAACACGGAGAACCTCTTCAATCGTTGTCAGTCCCTGAGCCGCTTTAAAAATACCGTCTTCAAGCATTGTGAGCATACCCTCTTTCCTCGCTTGCACTTGGATTTCGTCACCCGTCTTGTCTGACATGACCATGTCTTTGATGGTCGGCGACATTTCCAGTACCTCGTGAATACCAATCCGACCCCGGTACCCATCTTCTGTTTCGCCGTTTTCAACCGCATGATAAAAAGGCGTGTCGTTCCATGTAGCAGTTTCTTTTACGATTCTCTCTTGCTTGAGACCTTGAAGAACCAAATCAAGGTCAACTTTTGTAGACAACTCATCTCGTTCCGCTTTAGTCAGAATGTACGGCTGACGATCGTTAGCTAGTTTGCGCACAAGACGTTGCCCCACCGCTACACGCAGTGTAGAAACCAGCAAGAATGATTCTGCTCCCATATCAAGAAGACGTGCGACTGTACCTGACGCTGAGTTCGTGTGTAGTGTCGCAAGCACCAAGTGGCCGGTAAGAGCTGCGTTAATGGCCAAGCTTGATGTCTCCTCGTCCCGAATTTCTCCCACCATAATAATGTCAGGATCTTGACGCATAAGTGAGCGAAGGCCAGCCGCAAAAGTAAAGCCGATTTCTGGCTTTACTTGTGACTGATTTACCCGCGCCATCTGATACTCAATCGGATCTTCAATGGTAGAAATATTTACCTCTGGAGTATTAAGGAGGTCGAGGATGGTATACAACGTCGTCGATTTACCAGAACCAGTCGGTCCAGTGACGAGAATAATACCGGTAGTAGCTCTGGTTGCTTTGTGAATACGCTCTAAGTTGATTCCGTGGAATCCGACTCCCTCAAGCGAAAAACCACTGCGGTTTTCCCGCAACAGACGCATGACTACTTTTTCACCAAAGAAGATTGGGAGCATCGAAACACGAAAGGCTACTTTCTGACCATCCATTTCCATCTTGAAACGGCCATCTTGCGGAAGACGCTTCTGGTCAAGCTTGAGGTTAGAAAGCACTTTGAGGCGAGCTACCACACTACCGGCCGCAGCTTTGGGTAACTTCATCGCGTCGTGCAAAATACCGTCGATGCGATAGCGCACAAGAACCTCTTCTTCCATTGGTTCAATATGAATATCAGAGGCTCCTTGAATGACGGCATGACGAAGCAATGTGTCAACAATACGCACCACCGGCAAGTCCTCAGCTACTTTTTTCAAGTCACTTTCACTCAATTCTTCGCCATTTTCTTCGGCCAAAATCTTAAGACTAGCCGCATCCTTCATAATAAGGTCTCCGAACTCGTCTTTAAGATTCTTTTGGTACTGACGCAGAGCCATGCGCATTGAGTCCGTGTCGGTCAGTCGCGGCTGAATACGAAGACCCACCTTTTTCTTAATAAAGTCGATGGCTGGAAGATCGGCCGTATCAAGCATCGCCACCTCAAGCGAGTCGATGTTCTTCTTAAATGCAATGATGTTGTGATTACGAGCGACTGGCTCAGGGATGAGTGTGAGAGTTTCAAAATCAATTTTAATATCTTTCAGTGAAACAAACGGAATTCCGAGGACATAAGACTCCACCCGACGCATATCATCCTCGGTCATATGACCGTGCGCAATAAGTGCTTCAGCGAGAGAACGTTTTTCTTCTTTGGCAATTTTCTCAGCCGCGGCAATATCAGTCTTGGTGATGAGACCAGCGTCTAAAATAAATCGCTTAAGTTGTTCGTCTTGAATACGCATGTTAAATAAATGAACAAACGAGCGTAGCGACTATTGCGAATTTAGTTTCTGATTTGACCCTTTCCTAGGTCAAATCACTGGAACAAGTAACGCAAAACGAACACCACAACCCGTACGTGTTACAAACATTATATCACCCACTCTTCAAATATAACTGTGGATGTAAGGAGGATAAAAAATGAACAAACGAGCGTAGGTAAAATAGTCTGGGAGACTATTTTACGATTGCGAATTTTTCTAGGGAGCGCTGGATAAATATAATTAGAAAGTAGTTCGAGTTTCTTTCCAGCTCGCTACAACCGTAATCGTCTAACGAGCTAAATTCAGAATAGTCACTTTCGTTCTTTTCTTCATTCATCCCTAGGAGGTCGATTCCGGCTAAGCGCCTGGATAACACCCCAAGGGTATTTCCGTTTCTACACTCCCTTACGGTCGTTAGAAACTAGGGCATTCGGCATAGTCGAACAATTTGTGTTCTCGTTGCCTCATTCATTTTGACAATACATACATATATTAGTACACTATCTATATCTCTGATGGATGACTGCTCGGCCTTGCGCCGGGCATTCTTCGTTACAGTAGAGCTTGAAAATTTGAATTAAAAGACTATTTAACAACAAATATTGTGTTTGACTTAAAAGTAATCCACGCCGTACTCGGCGAAATGGAAGAGGAGCGAGGGATTCCTCGCGAACGAATGATCGATGCTATCGAGCAGTCTTTGGCGACCGCCTACAAGAAAGAATTCGGAAAACGTGGCCAGATTATTACCTGTAAGTTCGATCTGGAAGGTGGCATGACTATTTTCAACCAAGTAAAAATCGTGGTTGACGAAAGTATGCTCAAGCCTGAGCTTGCCGACGGAGAAGAAGACGTCGAGGAGGAGGAAACTGAAGACGAAGAGGGTGAAAAGAAGATTCGTTTTGACGAAGAGAAGCACATCATGCTCACTACCGCCAAGATGATTAAGCGCGACGCGCAAATAGGAGACGAGCTCATCTTTCCTCTTGAGTCAAAAGACGATTTTGGCCGTATCGCTGCGCAAACTGCGAAGCAGGTCATCATGCAAAAGATTCGTGAGGCGGAAAAGGATTCTGCGCTAGCGGAATTTGGCCAGAAGGCTGGCGATATCGTCATCGGCTTTGTCCAACGCTTTGAACGAGGCAACCTCTACGTCGACCTCGGTCGCGTGACTGCCATCATGCCGTACGAAGAACAAATTCCGGGTGAACGTTTCAAACCAGGAGAACGCATTCGCGCTATCTTGCTCGCAGTAGAAGAAACTCCCCGTGGTATTTTCCTCAAACTTTCTCGCTCACACCCAGACTTCCTCGTGAATCTATTCGCGATTGAAGCACCTGAACTCCAATCAGGTGCAGTAGAAGTCAAAGCTATTGCCCGCGAAGCGGGCGGACGCTCAAAGGTGGCTGTCTTTGCCCACGACCAACACATCGACCCAGTTGGTTCTCTAGTCGGACAACGCGGCGTTCGCGTATCGACCGTCATGAGTGAACTCGGCGGTGAAAAGATCGACATCATTGAATGGTCAGAAGATCCGATTGAATTCATCGAAGATGCCCTCTCTCCAGCTCAAGTGATAGACATCAGGGTAATCACGCAGCCTGACGAAGAAAACCGCGGGCACGTGGAAGTTGAAGTATCTCCCGACCAACAATCCCTCGCGATTGGTCGCGGTGGACAAAACGTCCGCCTCGCTGCCAAGCTTACCGGCTGGAAAATCGACATCATGTCCCAAAAGACCGGTGAAGAAATCGCTGAAGCGGCACCAGATGGAAAGACAACGGTGGAAGCACCGGTTGACTCCGAACTCGGTGAAGACATCGACACCCTAGAAAACGAAGACGCAACAACAACTAAGCCCGACCTCGATGAAGTCCTAAACGAAGAAGCAGACACCGCCGACCGAGACGACACCAAAGACAGTGACGAAGCAGACGAAACGGACACTCCCGAAGAAGCCGAACGCGAAGTAGCGTAATAAAATAAAGAGTGACGAAACAAAAACAGCGCAGCCCTCCGGGCTGCGCTGTTTTTGTTCTTCTGTATAAAAATAGCCGTCGCGTGAATCATCACGGACGGCTCGAGTTTTTCATTTCAATAACTTCCCCTTCAACATACGAGGCAAGTTCCACAGCTCTAGCTTACCCAAGATGCCTTGAGCTCCACTCATAACCCCTTCGGCATTAAGAGAATCATCGCCAGAGATCATAAAGACTGGTGGGACAGCAATACCTGTCTGCAGCCAACTCCGGAGAACGGCAGGCCCTGTTGGAAAGCGCCCTTCGTCATCGAGGTTTCCATCGAGAAGTAGGGCATCGAATTTTTCCTGCCGCAAAAGATTTTCTGCTTCTGCAGCAGTAGCAACTCCACGAAACTCAACCCCGTCTCGGGCTCCATATGTTTCAAGGATGTAGAGAAAATCTTTAAAACTGTCGTCAAGAACAAGTACTCTCATGATAATTTCCTTTCAAGAACAAATCTCTGTGAAACAACAATCGTTGATTGCGGTTTCAATTGAGAGGAGGAAACTGGGGTTTCCTCCTTGATAGTTTTGTTTCTGTTGCCAAGCGGTGTATCAGACCGCTCCGTTCCGCTAGACCGACATCTCGAGTCGCTTTGCAAGTACCTCCTGAAGAATCAGGGTTGGTATTTGCTCTGCAAGCTCTACATAGTCAGTAGACTCCTCGCGCCACCCATCATCTCCTGGATTCCAGTGAGACAGATAGGTGAGAGATAGCCCTCCTTTAGCCATCAGGTTATACAAAACGTCCTCGAGACATTCTGTATAGTCCTCTGATGTAATTGGAGGAGTATCCGAGTAGTTATCAAGGGCCATATGATCTTCGTATATGAAGATCATATAACGCCCACTGATGACATACTCACGTGAGGTCTTAGCGGCGCTGTGCAACCATTCTGCCTCCCAGGCGTCAGCCTTCTGCAGGTCGATGGTTACCTCATGGGTGAAGTGGTCTGAAGCCATGGTATTTCTCCTTAATGAGAGCGAGGCGGAAGTGCCTCTAGCGATATGTGATGTACTGAATGAACTATGTAAGAGTATACCTGACTTGTGTATTTTGTCAAGACTTATGACTATCTTTATGACCTATATTGGTCGTATTTATCTTTGTTTTATAAGGCTTTATTATATATATTAGTTTAAATCATCAATTTTATTGACTATTTTTTAGGGGGGTATATACTAGGGTTTATGGAGCTACATGAAGCCCTGCAAACAACCGGATTAAACGAAAAAGAAGCGGCGGTCTACACCGCCCTTTTGCAATTAGGGCGGGCTTCGGCGTATAGCGTGTCGGTAAAAAGCGGGCTCAAAAAGCCCACGACATACGTGATTTTGGAGCAATTGATTGAAAAAGGTATGGCCCAGCGCGTCCCTCGGGTAAAGAAACAGCTTTATTTTGCTAATTCTCCCGAGCAAGTCTTTGCTGTAGCAGAGGAAAAGCTCAGGGTCGCCAAACAAAAACTACCCGAACTGATGGCGATGGCACGCACTGATGAAAACAAAGTCTCGACTGTCTTCTATGAAGGTATGGCGGGTATGAAAAAGCTCATGGAGTATGGCTTTAAGGAACATGAGGACTGCGAGATGGTCGGATTCTTTGCGACAGACAAAGACGTCAAGCCAGAACTCAGTGCCTACTTCATGGACGACTGGGCGCCGCAAATGAAGAAGCTTCATATTACTATGCGCGGTGTCGCCCCACGTGACCCTTCCCTTACCCACTATCGCAAAGTTGATACTGAGCATGGCCGAGACATTCGACCCATCCCCACTAAAGAATATTCTTCAGAAGTAGCCATCATGATACTCGGCGATATTGTAAAAATTGAAGATTACAAAAATCTCCAAGGTGTAGCTATAGAAAACAAAGACGTAGCCAAAGCCTTCAAACAAATCTTCGAAATAGTCTGGAAGCGAGTGGAGTAAATCAAAAAACGGCACACTAATTACTATTTTTCTTTCAAACTAGTGAACCGTCGCGTACTCTCTCATTCGGTTAAAAAAATCTAAGAGGGCTTTGTCATCATGGATATTAATTTGTTCGCGGGGGTTGTCTTCGACATATTCACGGAACGCTTGGGCGTATTTTGCCGCCCACTCTTGGGCGGCATCTTGGCGGGCTGGATTACTTCTGTCACGCATGTCCACCGTAACACCGTGGTCAACACCATAGGCCAAAGGCATCAAGCGGATCTGTAGCATATTTGCCACCATTGCTTCTCCGACTTTTGGAAATGCCTCTGATGGATTTTCTGAGCTCTCTGGTTTCATTGGAATTATTATACGCTACGGTATGAGAAAAGCCCGCTGGGGAGACCTGTTCGCGGCGGGCTTTTCGTTTCTCTTCATATATTGTAGGATACGGGGACTCTAATTTTATATTTATATGAATCTTTTACACGATATCAAAGCTGGTACCCCTGACGTCATGAACGTTATTATTGAAATTCCTAAGTTCTCTAAGAACAAGTACGAAATCGATAAGGAAACCGGCATTATTGCCCTTGACCGTGTCATGCACTCATCGCAAGACTATCCATTTGACTATGGTTTTGTGCCGCAAACACTCTTTGACGATGGTGACGCGCTCGATGTAGTGCTCATTACGACTCACCCCCTCGCGCCAGGTATCCTAGTAAAAGCCCGTCCGGTAGCAATTATGGAAATGATTGATGGGGGCGACCGTGACGACAAAGTAATCGCGGTGCCGGTAGATGACCCTCGATTTGACGAAGTGCACGATATTGCCGACCTTAATAAGCATTTTATCAAAGAAACCACCCACTTCTTTGAAACATACAAGAAGGTTCAAAATAAAGAAGTGAAAATCGGTGAATGGCATGGCGCTGCCAAAGCTAAAGACGCTTTCACACGTAGCTGTGAAATGTACCAAGCTAAGAAATAATCACACCTTTAAAGAAACTGCTTCGTAGAGTACAATCTACGAAGCAGTTTTGTATGAACACTTTTCGGATTCTATTTTTCATAACATGTCTCTTCGTCACTCCTTTTGCCTTGCTCGAAGCTCAGACCACGACTGCTTCCAGCACCGAGACTGGTGGCAGTATTCTTGACTCTGTTATTCAGAACGTCAGTGAGATAAAAGAGAACGTGCAAGAAAAAATTCAGGGAACGAAGCCTGGAAATAGTCCGGCACTCAAAAAAGCCACTCAAAAGCGTATTATTAACCTAGCAGCCAATATCAGCAATCGCTTTGAAGGTATCATCGCTCGATTGGAAAATATTTCTGATCGACTCAACAAACGTATCGAGAAGCAATCGATCGAGGGTTACAATGTAAGTGCAGCCAAAGCTACCCTAGAAAACGCCAACAACGCACTGAGGGACGCTAAGAATCAAATGAGTGACATCGACACAGCAGTAACGGGAGCGATTGGTTCTACCGACCCACGCGGAGAATGGAAAAAGGTCAGAATAAAATTCACTACCGCCCGCGACTCCATCAAAACCGCCCACACTGAACTCAAAAATACTGTCGCTAATCTGAAAGTAGCGACGCAGAATAAACCAGTCGCCGCCACTAGTACGACTTCCGAGAAATCCTCCACCCAATAAATATGAAAAAAGAAACAATTCCATTTGAATCAGAGAACGAAGAAGTAATCCCTCTAACTAAGGAGCAAGTTCACCCTGAAAGTATTGCTAATGGGCCAATCCTCTTTTTACTTGTTGTCCTCCTCCTGGCAATTCTGGGTGGCATGTACCACTGGTTTGTGGTTCTTAAAAAAGACGTCCCGGCTATCACGACCAGCCTTCGCCCAAGTGCTCTTGAAAACAACGAACCGGAAAGCACGACTGCCAAAGCTCAGACGGAAGCTTATGGTGTGGTGAGTTCTTCAGACGAAGTACCAGCGATTGAAGCGGACGTCGAGGGCACCAACCTTGACTCAATCGATAGTGAGCTCGATGCTATTGACAGTGAGCTCGATATCGCCGTGAAGGAAGAAGTGACGACCGGAACGAGTACGCCCCAATAGGCTAAAGAGGAGCTCGGGAACGGAAGTTCCCGAGCTCCTCTTTATTTGCATTTTTTGAATGAATAAACGAGCGTAGCGACTATTATGAATTTATGTCCCAATTTCGGCCTTTTTCCTTGCCGAAATTGCTGGACGTTTTTGTTTGCAGAGTTCTATTTTCCTACCAAAGTTGCAATATATTTTTAATTACGTACACTGGCGGACATCTATGTCACATTCACACACCGTCAACTTTAAAACCGCTTTTACTATTGAACAGCTCCCAAACTCAGAAATTAAAATCTCTGGCGAGCTTCCTTTTGTTGAACTTCAAAGCGAGCGTACTGCGGCCCTAGTGAGTCTGGGTCGCCACGTTAAGGTAGACGGATTCCGAGAAGGTCACGTGCCTGAAGCTGTGCTGATAAAGCACCTTGGTGAAATGACTATTTTGGCAGAGATGGCTGAACGGGCTATCGCTCACGCCTACCCGCACATTCTCGAAGAAAACAACATTCAAGCCATCGGTCACCCGAAGATTGAACTCACAAAAATAGCTCCAGAAAACCCCCTTGGCTTCACGGCAATCGTGGCGGTAATCCCAACCTTTACGCTGCCTGACTACGCCGGAGTTGCTAAGGAAGCGAACAAGGGACGAGTGA
This sequence comes from Minisyncoccota bacterium, assembly GCA_043786195.1. Lineage (GTDB taxonomy): Bacteria > Patescibacteriota > Minisyncoccia > Phycocordibacterales > UBA918 > OLB19. Next base: position 4,628 of record JAYVWI010000004.1, on the reverse strand, counting down.
GCGACGAAGTGACTGACGCAGAAGTACTCGAAAAGATTAACGAAATCCTCCGCCAAAAGGCGGCGTACGAACGGCTTCAATCAAAAGCTGTAGTAGCCGAAGAAGATGCAATTCAAAGCGAGGAGGATTTAAAGAAGCTTGTGATTCCAGACCTAACTGACGAAGTAGCCATGTCACTTGGACAGCCTGGGCAATTCACCAGCATAGACGACTTGAAAACAAAGCTGCGTGAGCACCTCGAGTTTGAAAAGAAGCAGGAAAATACTGCCAAACATCGAGCGAATATCACTGACAAAGTCATAGCGGTAACGGAAATGGCTCTGCCGAAAGTACTAATCGACTCTGAAATCAATCAAATGTTTGCGCAAATGGAAGAAGACCTCGAGCGAGCCAACCTCAAAATGGACGACTACTTGACCCACATCGGCAAGACTAAGGAAGACATGTCCAAGGAATGGGAGCCGGCCGCCGAAAAGCGAGCCAAACTCCAACTCGTCCTAAATGAAATTGCAAAGATTGAAAAACTTATGCCTGACAGTGCTGCAATCGAAGCGCAGACCAAAGAACTCATGAAACGCTTCAAGGATGCCGACGAATATCGCGTCCGTATCTACGTAGCTTCGGTTCTGATGAACGAAGAAGTGATGAAGAAGCTTGAGTCGTACTAAGGAAACGCACTACTCCAACAAAACCGCTCGCTGAGCGGTTTTGTTTTGTAGTAAGAATACTTATTTGACAATACTCTATAAAGTGGTATTGTAATAAAGGAAGGAGGTACGCTATGTACCATGAATTTGGCCACTCGGCCGTCATCGTAGCAGTTGATTCCAAAGATCAAGTGCCCCTCGTCATCGAACGCTCAAAGCCAAAGCCCCATTACTGGAAATTTCCTGGCGGTAGCGGTGAGGGAGCAGAAACTCCAGCCCAAACGGCTCAGCGAGAGCTCTACCAAGAAACCGGGCTTTGGCTTCCGCTTGAAGCATTCATTCAGATTGATTTTGAAGATATCAACGGACACGGCAAGTATTTCTTCTTTGCCCAGACCGATACACTCGAATCCCTATTGAAAACTGGCGACGAAGGTGAAGAGGTCGATACGTTCGACCTTGGCGGTATTTTATCCGGTCAGGTGGAGATTCTTCCGCCTCAGCGCAAGCTGATTACGATGCTCAACTCACTTAGAGGAAAGTGAGTGCCCATACTGGGCATGAAGGCACTGCATCTTGCGGCGCCTTTTTTTGTTGCTGTCTTTTTCTGCCAATTTTGATACGATTGCTGAGTACTTAATTTTAAATGCGATATGGAACTCAACAACAAACAAACTGAAGCGCCGCGCGCACAACTTGTGCCCATGGTGATTGAAAAAACCCAAGGCGGCGAACGCGCTTTTGACATCTTCTCTCGTCTTTTAAAAGAGCGGATTATCTTTATTACTGGCCCGATTGAAGACTACATGGCCAACCTCATCGTGGCACAGCTGCTTTTCCTCGAAGCCGAAGACCCTAAGAAAGATATTTTCTTGTACATTAATTCACCAGGTGGAAGCGTGACAGCCGGTCTCTCAATCATCGACACCATGCACCACATCAAACCACCAATTGCGACCGTATGTGTAGGGATGGCCGCTTCAATGGGATCAATGATTCTTTCACAAGGAGCTAAAGGCAAGCGATTCGTACTACCAAACGCCGAAGTAATGATTCACCAACCCTCAGGCGGTGCCTATGGACAAGCCTCAGACATCGACATCACCGCCAAGCATATCCTCAAGACTCGTGACCGACTCAACAAAATGCTCGCTAAAGCCACCGGCCAAAAGCTAACCAAAATCGAACAAGACGTCGACCGCGACTTCTTCATGGACGCCGAAGAAGCGAAAGCGTACGGGATTGTGGACGAGATATATAAGTAAAATGAGCAAACGAGCGTAGCGACTATTGCGAATTTTGTTGCTGGAAAATAATGACTAAAAGGAATATATTTTCTGTATGCAGAGCTCCGAATTGGCGGCTTTCACCACAAGGGTATTTACGTTTTTATGGTCGAGCGAAGCTCTCTCTAAAAACTAGGTCACCCCGCCGCCGATTCCTGGAACTGGCCAAGTGCTCACGTTACGCAAAACATACCGCCGATTCCTGGACCAAACAAAAAACAAGAAAGCTACCTCTAAGGTAGCTTTCTTGTTTACAATCCACCATTCTTCTAGTACAGTGCAGAAGTACAACCTTTACGAAACATAAGAACCAACAACCATGCCACCACTCTTTTTTACGGTTGCGTTGGCACTTGCATTGTTTATGGGCGCTGGAGCCGGGTATTATCTCAGATATCTCCAAGCCTTGTCCAAAAAATCTTCACTCGAATTGCGCTTGAAAGAACGGGAACTCGAAGCTGACCAAAAAGCGCTTACTGTCGTAGAAAAAGCTGAAGAAAAAGCCGGAGCAATCTTGCAAGAAGCAAAAAGCAATCAAAAACACCAAGAAGTGAAGATCGAACAAAAAGAAGCCCACCTCACCAAGCGTGAGGAATTTCTCGATAACCGCCAAATGGACCTTGATTCCCAAAAGGAATCCCTCCAAGAGAAGGTTGTCGAAATTAAATCAATCAAAACCTTGATTGATGAACGCCAACTCGAAGTTGAAAAGAAAGTCGAGGAAGCCGCTGGTCTCACAAAAGAAGAAGCGTACGAACGTCTAGTGAAAAAGCTAGAAATCGAAAAGACTGATGATTTGCAGGCACGCTTAGCAAAACTGGATCGCAACGGTAGTGAAGTTTTCGAGGAACAAGCGAATAACCTTCTGCTTGCAGCCATTCACCGTGTCGGTAACAACATGCCGCCAAATACGATGACATCGCACGTGGAAATCCCGAGTGACGACATCAAAGGAAAAGTGATCGGAAAAGAAGGACGGAACGTCCGTGCATTTGAACGAGCAACTGGTGTCGATGTCCTCATCGACGAATCCCCAGGCTACATTGTCCTCTCGTCCTTTGACCCAATCCGTCGTGAGATTGCTCGAGTGGCACTTGAGATGCTTATCAAAGACGGTCGCATCCAACCAGCCAAGATTGAAGAACTAGTTGAAAAAGCGCGCACGGAAGTCGCCAAGACCGTAAAAGCGATGGGAGAAAAAGCCGTCTTTGAAGCCAAGGTACCAAATCTTCACCCTGACCTGGTAATGATTGTCGGTCGCCTCCACTTCCGCACTAGTTACGGACAAAACGTCCTCGCTCACTCTGTCGAGATGACGCACATTGCCGCCATGATTGCGGAAGAAGTGGGCGCTGACGTTGCTATCGCCCGAGCTGGCGCCCTCCTCCATGACATCGGCAAGTGTGTGAGCCACGAAGTCGCTGGTACCCACGTCGAAATCGGTATTCGAATACTCGAAAAGTATGGCGTGGATCAAAAAGTTATTCTCGCCATGCGCGCTCACCATGAGGAATATCCTTATGAGACTCCAGAATCAATCATCGTACAGGTAGCCGACGCCATCTCCGGCGGTCGCCCAGGAGCTCGTCGTGATTCAATCGAGAACTACATCAAGCGCCTCACCGACCTAGAAAACATCGCAACCAGTCTCACCGGCGTCGACAAAGCCTTCGCCATTGCTGCCGGTCGCGAGATCCGTGTTTTGGTCAACCCAAGCACTCTAAACGACATTCAGTCGGCAACTCTCGCCCGCACCATCGCCACCAACATCGAAGCCCAACTCCGCTTCCCCGGCGAAATCAAAGTTCACGTCATCCGCGAAACCAGAGTCATCAGTTACGCAAGATAAGCAAAAACTCCACGTTGTAGACGTGGAGTTTTTTGTTGAGTTTATTTATAAACTACTTCTTCGCGACGACAAATACCGTGTAATTGAATTTCAAATCTTGAATTGATTCTTCCAAAATCTGCAATCCATAAAGTTCAGCTGCTCGACGCGGAGCGATTACTGCAGTGGTGTCAGGAAGAATTCCGGCTGCCAAATCTTCGGCGGCTTTCGCGGTGTCAGCGTATGGCACAATATCAGCATCTGGCCAGGTACGCTTGATGTACATGCGACACTGCTTGAGAGCCTGATCATGCGAGGAAATTGTGTTGATATGTGAAGCTGTCACATTGGGCTTTACCAGCAACATATGATGGATATCGAGCTCAAACATCTGTTCAATTTCGAAGTTATGTTTCGCCATGGCGAACACTGCCTCAAGCACTATGCCGCCATTACTATTTTCAATTGGGAAAATACCGCGGTCGATTTCACCCTTATATAGAGCCGTTAAAACGTTCTCGGCAGAAATAAGTGGCGGTATTTGACCATTATTTTCTTGTTCTTTTTTAAGGTAGGTTTCTCCCGCTTGCTCGGAAAAACTTCCCCTTGCCCCCATAACACCGATTTTCATAGGCCAAATCATACACCATTCTTTAAACTGAAAATAAATTAAGACATACAAATATCAACATGTGTAGTCGTGGCATTAGAAAACTGTTGCTATATAATGTTTTCAGCCATTTTAAAGGCACCGTGCTTGAGTCACCACTCACCACACAATTAATCGCCGTAAAAATTAATTCTGAAAAATATGAACAAAGCAGATATCATCAGCAAGGTACACGAAGTCCTTGGCACAACTAAGGT
>JAYVWI010000003.1:0-10919 GCA_043786195.1 Minisyncoccota bacterium | reverse complement strand
TTTTTTGAGACTGCGGTACGCCCGTTTCTCAAACCATGATTCATTGTAGAGGCTACTGTGCATAGTGCTTTGATTATACCAAAACAAAAAAGGCCACCTAAGGAAAAGTGACCTTTTCCTTAGGTGGCCTAGCCGACCCGCCGCAACACCATAAGCTGCATTGGCGTGAGGAACCATCTGCCGACCACCCGCTTGTACCCTTCGTACCTTTGGCCAAAAAGCTCTTGCAGCCGCTTCTCTTCGACCGAAATCGTGATGTTCGCGGCGACGAGGAATGCCATAAACGCCAGAGCGCCGAAGGCCGAAGGCAAACAAATCAGCGCCCCGCCGGTAACCATCGCTTGCGAAAGATAGCAGGGATTTCGGCTGAACCGATACCAGCCAGTTGTAATCAGTTCCTCCTTGCCTTTCAGTTGGTTGTAGATAATCCGGTTGATGGCTTGCTGATCATTGCTCCACTTGAGCCACATCCCGAAGAGGACAATCGGTAGTCCAGGAAGCTTCAGCCAGTTCGGCACTAGTTCACTCACGTCTTTTATCCCGAAAAGTCGGAACATCACTGAGCCGAAGACCAGGATGATGAAGACATGCTGCAGTAAGTTATACCGCAGCTCTTTTCCCTTGATGAGCATCGAAAATCCTCTCGTTTGTTTGTTCAATTCTGTGCAGAACTATATCTTAATTTATAGTTTCGTCAAGCTCTAACGCTCGATACGCTGCGTGCGACTTTTAAAATATGAAACTTTTGTATTTAGCGATGCGGGCAACCTGGCCAGCAACACGGTCGTCTTTTCCCTTTTTCCATATCAGCACTAAGCCGTTCAATATGTTTTTTTCTTGTCTCCGGCTTCTTCACAGAAGTAGTCCAACAAATCCACTCGTTGCGCGCCAGCGGCGTTAAATCATTCCACGCATCTCGTATCGTGTCCGAAGATGTGAGTGCTTTTCGCATATCTGTCGGGACAGTATGCACAACACCACTAGAGAGTCTTATGGTCATGACTCTATTCTAGCAAATATCCATAAACAACGTGCAAAAACTCATGGTGTATACTATATTCCAACAAATAATAGTTATATCAATATGCATCAAGGGAATTGGAAATGTAGTACATGTGGCGGAGCGATTACTGAGTTACCGTTTCAACCACGCAGTGAGTCGGGACTTACTTGTCGAGCTTGTTATGGGAAGCAAAAGGGCGGCAACGCCCCACAGGCACAAGTGCCGGAGATGTCGACAGCCAACGAAGCGCCCGACATTCCTTTCGAAGCAGGACTCGCCGGTGAGCCTGACTTTGACGACGGCTTTGGTCCCGCTGTTACACCTACTAGCAGCAGCGAGAAGTCGCGGACATCTGGTAACTGGCAATGTGCCGGCTGCGGAGCAGCCATCAACTCCCTCCCCTTCACCCCACGTGATACAGGTAACCTAAAATGCATCGACTGCTTCAAGAAAAGCAGAGGATAACAAAAAAGCACCCCGAGGGGTGCTTTTTTGTTTGAGTGCAGCTTACGCTACTTTACTCACGTTTGTTGCGTTAGGGCCTTTTGGACCTTCACCAACTTCGAATTGTACCTTGTCACCTTCTCGGAGGTCGTCAAAAGCGACGCCTTGGAGTTCGTTAACGTGAAAGAAAAGATCCTTGTCTCCACTTTCTCGAGTGATAAATCCGTACCCGTTGTTTAAACGAGCGATAGTTCCTGTTTGCATATTTTTGTATAAACTAAGTAAGTTCAAACCTTCTGTACTACGCAAACATTACTTCGCCTAACAAGATTTCGATTTGAACCTATATAATACACCTTATATATTTTTTGTCAATGGAACTGCCCATCTAGTGTTATTTTTAAGCTTTTAATCTCTGATACCAAAATAACGTTTGAATAGTAGCGTGGTACCGTCAGCCGTCCTACCATCTGTTGCAATAGGCAGCTGCTCACTGTGGTGAGGCCACGGTAATGGCAAAGTTCCAGTAAAAGGTTTATCTCCAAAGAGCACGTCGGCCACTCCCGCCCCTTCACTACCTGGAAGCCACGCTGCGACAAGGGCATCAAATGAACCCACTTCATCAGCAATCAAAAGTGGTCGTCCTGAGACAATCACCACAACCACCTTATCGCAGGTTGCCTGGAGATTTTTGATTGCGAGTAAGTCTTCTTCATCGAGTGTTGGGTACTCTTTGTCTCCCCACCCTTCAGCGTAGGGTTTTTCTCCCACCACCGCGATACCTATATCCGCCTTTTGGTTTGCTAAAGCAAAAGTACCATTCAAGTTATATTCCACGACTGTGTCATTACCCACTCGCGCTTTAATTCCTTCCAGTATAGACGTCGCATCAAACGCGCCCTTCCCATCAATGCCTTGCCACTCAATACTCCATGCACCCATTTGCCGGCCTACATTATCTGCTGCACTGCCTGCCACACGAATATGTGCTACCGAAGGAGACAATGGTAAGACTGCGTCGCTGTTCTTGAGAAGCACCATCGACTGCGCGACTGCCTCGCGCGCCAGGGCATGGTGTGTAAGGTCGAGAGTTTCGGTAAGTGTGGAGGTGTCGGTTTTTTTATCAAGCAGCCCGAGCGCAAACTTAGCGTACAGGATTCTTCCAGCAGCGTTGTCTATGCGTTCGTCTGATACGAGTCCCAGTCGGTTAGCCCACTTCATGTGCTGGACAAATGTTTTATAGTCGTACGGCAACATCACCATATCGACACCTGCGTTTATCGCTTGAACACTGGCCCAAAATGTATTTTTCCTTCCCTCATGGACGCCGTACCAGTCAGACACCAAGAATCCTTTAAACCCAAGCTCCCCTTTGAGCACGTCAGTGAGCAAGTGTTTTTGCAGTACCATTCTTTTATCACCCCAGGTATTGAGCCCAACCATCACACTCAACGCTCCCGCCTTCACCGCTTCGGCAAACGGTGGTAAGTACGTAGTGCGCAATACACTCTCATCAGCCGGAGTTACTCCCTGATCAATTTTAAAATTCGTATTTAAAGACGTCCCCCAGCCCATACCGCCCAGACCGACGAAATGTTTGGCAGTCCCGAGGACGAGAATATTTTTATCGGCAGGAGTAGTCTGCAATCCTTCAAGGTATGCGGCACCGAGCTTTGCCACCAATGCTGGATCATCAGAAAATGTTTCATACACCCGACCCCAACGGATATCTTGCGGTTGGTCTAGGTTGGGAGAAAAACTCCAGTTCACGCCGGTAGCGGCGAGGTCCTGCGCGGTGGCATTCGCCACCGCCTTTACTAACTCAGGATTACGCGTAGCTCCCAAACCAATCGCGTGTGGAAAAACCGTCACTCCCGCCACATGAGCATGTCCGTGGATGGCGTCAGCCCCATACAAAAGTGGAATGCCGAGCCTTGACTGCTTCGCTTGTGCCTGATAGTCATCAATCATTTCTCGCCAGCCCGAGACAGTATTAGTAGCTGGCTTCGCACCCGCGCCACTGAGAAGCGCACCTGGATGATAGGTTGCGATATCACTAGGTTCCTTAATGCTATTTTTCTCCACCAACGTCATCTGTCCAATCTTCTCTTCGAGCGTCATGTACGACAAGAGATCAGCCACCCGAGCTTCAATCGGCTGAGTAGAGTCTAAATATAAGGCGTTGGCTGGAGGAGTAGACATAACTGGGCGAGCGTCAAAGTAACCAGTTTGTACGAAGGCAAAAAAAACACCAAGTAAAACTGCAACAAAAAACAGAGGGAGTATTATTTTTCTCCGCATTTTAAGAGCTTTCACTCTTGTATTATACCCCAATCTTTGTCTAGGCCAGGCCTAGGCGGAAGTTTTATTACCGGATGCCGGTATCACAAGAAATATTGGCGTTGATAGTTTTGTCGACTTTTACTGTGACCAGAGTTTTCTCACAGCGTGGGTAGGTGGCGTTGTTTACAGCAACCGCTTCGAGTTCGTATGAACCAATTGGTAGACTCGTGGAGAATGCGCCTGAGGTATTACTTTGAATAGTTTTTATCACTGCCGCAGTGCCTTCGACTCGGATTTTGATTGCCGTAGCGTAAGGCTTTGGTGCACACTTTGGGTCTGGCGGGATTCGCTCAACGGGGCAGGTCGGACTCGTGGTCACTGTACCACTGATTGTTCCTGTTTTGGCAGGAGTAGCAGCGACATCTTGCGTTACTCGAAAGATGAACCGGTACTCTTCTTTTGCAAACGGTTTCTTAGAATTATTTTCTGGCGTCACTGATACTAGTGTGACCAGCATACCTTCAAAGACTGTCGCTACATTCATTTTCAAAACGACCTCTTTGCTTACGCTGCCTTTTTCCAGTTTGGTTTTCAGTGTCACCTCTCCTGCCCACACACAGGTGACATCAGTCGGACATCGACTATCAGTAACAACGGCGAGCGGAGTGATGGATACACCGTTTACAACAATCTTTTGATTCAAGGCGGCTATAGGGCTTTCTGTTGCCGGAGGTACCACAGCCGGACATTCTGCAAACTCACACTTCGGCCCGGTTCGTCCGACGGACGAACCGTCAGGACAAACCTTCGCTTCTTCAGTACAAGCAGTTGGCGTAGGGACAACCGCCACTGGCAACACAAAAGTCGTAGGGTAAAGATAAAATGCCCCCGCAACCCCTACTAAAACAAGAAAAAGCACAGCAAAAATCAAAGTGAGTTTGTAATTCATAGTATTTATAATGACGTTTGAGCGAGACTTTGATTACAGAGAAAATCCCGCTTTTTGTACATCGAGCTTTCCGTAGGTCGGGCTTATGGAGAAAAAGATAGTCAGTAATAACTAAACTAAGATGACGGCTCCTAAGTGTTACTAAATGGCTAAAAATAGCAGCGGCATTAACGTGTCAAACCAACTATGAAAGGATACATTGAAGGGATAGAAAAAGTCACTCTCGAAAACGATTATTTTAGAGAAGTTTTATATACAGCACAATACAGCCAACTGGTGGTGATGAGCTTGAAGCCGCTGGAAGAGATTGGTGAAGAAGTACACCAACTTGATCAGTTTATTCGGTGCGAGCAAGGTAATGGGAAAGCCATACTTGATGGAGTTGAGCACGCCGTCAGTAATGGAGTTGCGGTATTGGTGCCGGCGGGAGCGAAGCATAATATTATCAACACTTCTTCTATTGAAGCGATGAAACTCTATACCGTGTATGCCCCACCAAATCATCGCGACGGCGTTGTGCATAAAACTAAAGCGGAAGCCGAAGCAGACACGGAACATTTTGACAGCAAGACTACAGAATCAAATTAATAACCTTAAAATCTATATGAAACATTTAAATGCATTTGACTGGGTAGCGCTGGTATTAGTAGTAATCGGTGGCGTTAACTGGGGCTTGATTGGTTTATTCAATCTCGATCTCGTGAGTACCCTCTTTGGTGTCATGACCCTATTTACCCGCGTCATCTATGTTCTTGTTGGAGTTTCCGCTCTCTACACCCTCTTTATCCTTTTGACCAAAACACAGTAGAATGGAGGCATATGATGCACACTGCTTTTAAGAAGACGATTCCCTTTTGGCTATTACTCTGTGTCTTTATCCCCGGGCTGGCTTCGGCGCACCAACAGCGACTAGTAGAAAGTACGCAGACAGTCGTCATTGAGCCAAACATATCAAAAGCCTACTACGGTCAGCTCAAGGGTACGCCGGACGTCTTCACCATCTTAGCTACCAGTTCCTTCCCCCTCTACGTCAATATCCTTGTCCCTGATATCGCAAGACAACAGAAAGATGTCTCAGCCACCATCACCAAGGACGGTCAGACTATCGCTACCCTTGATGGTACAAAATTTACCTGGAAGACGATGTTTGAACCCTTTGGCTACGACCACTACTTCCAAGGCCCCGAGTACAAAGCTACCGCCGAAGCCGGGACGTACGTCATCACCGTGAGTAGCATACACAACGACAGCAAGTACTCACTCGCCATCGGCGAGACCGAAAACTTCAACTTCAAAGAAATTAAAAATGCCCTTACCCTCGTGCCCCAGCTCAAGCGAAACTTCTTTGAAGAATCTCCGGCAAGCTTCATCCTCTCCCCCTTCGGCTGGGGCATGATACTTATACTCTATGTCCTAGCCACTGCCTTTGGCTTTGCGTATCGCTTTCTCTTGAAGAAGCTCGCGAAGCAGTCATCAGTCCGCAAGGCCTCACGCAACATCGGCACCCCCGACCGTCTCCTGCGCCTACTTATCGGTATTGGTCTCTTGGTACTCGCCATCACCACGACCTGGAGTCCTATCCTCATCTTCTTCTCCGGCTTCGCTCTCTTTGAATCCTTCTTCTCCTGGTGCGGCTTCTACGCCGCCATCGGCAGAAGCACCTGCCCGATTGAGTAGTTGTAACGAGTAACAAAAAACACCCGAGCATATGCTCGGGTGTTTTTATTTGCTGGCTGACTGTCGGGGTCATGAACTTGTGTGGTGAGACACCGTAAGCACATTTCGACTCTACTAACGCTCCTTCCACTAGGTGTCTCGGTCAGTAGGGTCAAATTGTGAATGATACAAATGAGACACAAAACACCCGTCTCGGTCACTGTCTCAATTACAAAGTAATAGAAAAAAGGGGCGACTAGGTCGCCCCTTTCAGGAACTTTGATTGCAGAATTCTCCACCCTGCCTCGATGGTATCGTCAGCATTCATTGCCGAGGTATCAATTACATCGATGGCGGGATAGAAGCGGCGGGTAGTCTCAAGCAGTTTGCGGTCATGCCTCATTACAAACTCGGGGTCTGTGAAAGACATAAAGTCGCCAGAGGTGTTGGAACCTGGATGCTTGACTTCTCTTTCTTGCACCCGCACCTTGCGCACCTCAATACTGGCAGTGAGATAAATCACAGTGCCAAATCGTGGATGTGCCTCGAAGAGGGCGTCCGCAAGTTCAGGGATTATCGGAGTCTCACGCATGAGATTGTACGAAATCGTCCGAAGCCAGCAACTATCCTGCAAATGAACAACGCCTTCTTCGGGCGGTTTGAACAAGATGGTGTCGTAAAGATGCGAGGCCAGGAACAGCGCACCAGTAGCCGCAAGTGCAACTGGTGTAGAGAAAAATAACGCAAAAGCAGGCAAGAGTAACGTTCCTAGACCAAATCCAGAAAAGAATGTAAGGAGAGACGCACCAAATGCAACTGAACCAATAATGAGAAAATCCATATCTTAATTATAGCGTATGTTTAATCATGTCTAGAAATAAAACACAAACAGGTTCTTAGAGGCCAGAAAAATAATCAGTTTTAATATTTCGAGGTCGTACTCCTAACGACTTGAGCATTGATTTAATACCAGAAACCATTTCGTTTCGACCGGAGATATAGAATTTTCGCTCCATATAGTCTGGCACTTCTTTTTTAATTTGTTCGGCCGTTACTCTCTCGGTCTGAAAGAACCCATTGATCGCTTTTTCATTGGGATCAGTAACAAAATAACTCGTTTTTAGCCCAAGCTCATTCTGTGCTTTATCGAAGATATCTTTATATGCAATATCTTCAGCGTTTCTGTTTGTATAGAGTAAGATTGCATCACGTTTTTCTTTTGTATCAAGCATATATTGAATCATGCTACGAAATGGTGTTATACCTATACCACCCGCTATAAATGCCAGCTTCTCGTTTTTTTGTGTTGGCAGAACAAAATCTCCTGCACCTTGAGCTGCAATTATCTCATCGCCAACAACCATTTCCTGTAACTTCATTTTAAAGCTACTAGATTGAGCATAGTGCCTCATTCCAATACAGACTGTGTTTTCCGTAGGTGCGGATGCCAAAGTGAAATAGCGCCGATTACCACGGGTATCTGGATGGGGATGCGCGAGAGTCCACTCCATGTACTGTCCTGAGCGAAACAGAATCTTTATGTTACTTGTAAAGATGTAGTCAAATGTATTCTTTGCAACTTCGATCCGTTCTTTGAATTTAAGGATATATTTCTGCTTTGGACTGACTGCATAGGAAAATATATTTCCTACTACGAGAGCCAATTCTGGGGTCGAGTAGAACGAACCAAAATGCAGTTGCGGAGCAAAAAGGAAACCGACAAGCACGCCGTAAAGAATACGGAGTCTGCTAGTTGGTGGAGTGGTGAGTGGCTCGGTCAGCATAATAAACGCAAAGAATAAGAATGCCGTATCTGAAAATGTAGTCGCAAGGGTAGACACCACGTCAGATCCATTTAGCAGAGCAATCGTACCAATAGTGATAAGGGCAGAAACTCCAAAACTAATGACCATATCAAAACGACGAATTTTCATGACAATAAGCAAGCCACCAACCAATACAAAAGGCAGCATATCACCCCTACCAATCCACCAACTAGCTGATTGATGCAGTGTTAAAGCGGTTAATACCAGGGCAAAAGCAACTGGGTTGAAAATATGCTTTCTTTTAATCGCAACCATGAATTTAGAAGCCACAGCCCACACCGATGCCCAGCCCGCAAGCGAGAGGTAGGCCATAAAGTCACCCATTTGGGGAGGCGTGACGACGCAGAATAAGATTAGCGCAGTAATGTAAACAGATTCAACGTTAGTTGAAACTTTAAATACATACGCAAAAAGTATATTGGTGACCCATGACACTCCTAAAATTACAACGAGCGAAATTAACATGGTTGTAGGTGTAAACGGTACAAGACCAAATGAACCGAAGAAAGAATATATGAATGCAACTGCGACAAATGACATCAATACATAAAGTACTAGTCGGTACATGGCGACACCGTTCAAGAATTTTTCCAAGAACAACTGTCCGCGCCGACTATACTCAATCACTTTTGATTTAAACATACATTTATTTTGTGTAATTAGTAAAACCTGTCGTCATCGTTGCAATCCCTCTATCATCAATTGAATAACCCTCAAATCCTTCGAGCTGCTCAATGAAATTGATTCCGGTACTTCCCATGGCATACGCTGCTGTGGCAAACCGGTCTGCTTCATATATATTTGGGCCAATAACTGTAATACTCGTGAGATTTTGCAAGTCTGATATTTTATTCACTGGATTGTAAATGTGATTACCCCGTACATAGGAACCTGAAGTAGCAATACCCTTATCTCTGATATGTATAGTCTTTACAACTTCTCTTTTTTTCGAAAAGGGATTTTGGATACCAATTGTCCACACATTACCGAGAGAATTTAACCCCGAGACTTGAATATCACCACCCGCCTCTACATAAAAGTTATGTACGTTATGACGTTTTAAAATCATTGCAGCATTATAAATCGCCCATCCCTTGACGAGACCCGAAGGGTCACATACGCCAGAAGGGGTGATAATATCGAAGTAACCACCAGTCAACTCTTTTGTGTCCTCAGATAGTTCAAGAACAATTTTCATATCCTCACTGTATGCTGTTTTTTCTACCTTCCCTTGATTAATTGCTGTAATTTCACTTGTTTCTTTGTAGGTGCTAAATTTATTATCAATATAGGTGAAATACTCGAATACTTCATCGAAAAGATTTTGCGCGGCTTCACTAGTATCTATTTCGACAGTGACGGGCGTTCCCATGATAATGCGTACTTGTTTCATACTTATGATTTGGCTTGTTCGATAGCAGCTGAGAGAGATTCGATATAAGCAGCACTAGTTAGAGATGCACCAGTGACATAATCGACATTTGCACTTTGCACCGCAATAGCCTCCTCCGAGAGACGTGGAGTTGCGTCTTGATTGAGACGGAGGGAGTTCATTTGTTGGTTAGGGTATGTAAGGAACGCGACCTCAGCGAGTTTGCCTCCTGTAACCAATACTTCTACTTGCACCTTTCCATAATAAGCGTCTGCTGATGTTCCGATGTACTGACCGTCACGATATGAAGGACTTGAGGTAGATGTCTGACTACTAACGGAAGTCAAAAGACTTCTTTTTTGGTCGACTGGAATAGTAGTACCTATTGCATTTTTGTGTAGCACATAGCTTCCGAATATGAGAATGAGTATTGATGATACAATTATTTTTTTCATATAGTTTATATTTGATTAGTATTTCATCGCTTTTTTTGTAACAGTTCCATAAGGACTATGAAAGATGCCCTGTATATATTTATTCTTGGATGCAGTAGTTAGATGGACAATAAATATTTAAATAATAAGATTGATTTTAATTAGCAGAAATGCAACTAACTCAAGAAGATAAATTTTCACAAAAAATACAGGCACGAGCATAACCCGAGACCGTATACGAAATATCGTGACTTAAAATGACTTACCGTTTAAAAGACCATTCGAAAAAGCTTCTCTTAGATAGAGCAAACCGGGGGGACTTTTGTATACTTTTGTTGGTAGATATTCTGCATACAAATTTTTGAAAAAGAATCTACGCTCAAGCCCTAATAAAGACAGTAGTACGAAAGAAAGTAAAACTAGAACAATAGTAAAGTTTAACTGAACGGAGTTAGAACCTAGGTTATCCCAAGCGACTAAATCCTCGAGATGATCGGCTGGCATGCTACTTTCTGCGCTATAAAAGGCAACGCTGGGATCATGATGCTTTTCTTGCATCTCATTTGAACCAAATATTCCCAAGATGCTTATGCACACGAACAGGATTGTAACGACGACTAAAAAAACTCTCAAGAATTTTTTTTTGATATCGCCAAAATGCATTTTTAAATTATAATTCTTTAAGGATAAGAAAGCAAAATTTATGTCGCTCATGGAGAGAAATTTAGAGTGGCATTAGTCAAGCACGAGAGTAAATGGGGACAGGGACAATATTTTAAAGGAAAATGTGGTCTGATTTATTTGCTGGCGGAAAGTGAGAAGCAAAAGAGCGAATTTCATATTTTATGTACATTGCTGCCGGACAGGGACTCGGGGTCAAGTTTCTAAACTCGCTTCGCTCGTTAAGAACTTCCTCCCCGGACTCGCCGACAAGCCCTCGCTGCGCTCGTCT
>JAYVWI010000002.1:0-7441 GCA_043786195.1 Minisyncoccota bacterium | reverse complement strand
ACAATTCACCAAGATTGTTTCTCTGTGGCCAGAGAAAGGCACTATTATCGATATCGGTTGTGCCTACGGTATACATGTACCACTCTTTCTTGGTATCGGTCGGCACCTCAAATATCTTGGAATAGATATTAGCAAGTCATTTCTAAAAATCGCCACTCGACGCTATCCGCAACTCACCTTTCAAGAAGGAAACATTGCAGCCAGCGCCACCCTGCCCCAGGAAAAATTTGATGGCTTCCTGGCGGTGGCAGTACTGATGCATATACCCTTTGAAAACTGGGACGAGATGTTCCAAAATATCGAGACTCTCAACAAACCCGGCGCCTACGGATACATCGCACTTCCAGTGACCCACACCAAAGGAGTCGCCCCGACTGACGACACGAGACACTTCACAATCCTCAGCGAAGACGAACAGCGGGCATATATAAAATCACGAGGTTGGAAAATCAAACACGCCGGCATCATGGACGGCTTCACCGTCGAGTCCGTCTGGCGCTGGTACATCGTACAGCTCCCTTAAAATGCACAAAGGCGCCCGTGAGGGCGCCTTTGCTTTGTACAACGTAGAGCTTCGGTCTGCAGGCATTTGCTCGTAGCCTCGAGCTGAGTATTAACATACTTCACCACCCCGCAAACCTACTACTAGGGTCTCATACGAGCATAAATAGTCAATACATTGGGAAAACCTTATTTAAATACCCTATTGTGTATAACTGTGTGAATAAGTGCGGTATAACACTGGGGGAAAGCCTGGGTGTAACAGGTAGTATAAACCTTAGTGAAAATCAGCACTTTTGGAGCATTTCTGACCTAAAAAAGTGCCCGACATCAACACTATACCATCCCCTATTTTTACGCACCGGCACTTTCAACAGCCCTTTCTCCACTAGCTTTTTTTGAAAACTCTGCTATTATTTGCGACACGTTTTGCGGACATTGCTGGCAAGCTACTACCGCCCTGCAAAACGAGCCAAATCAGACATGTTTCTAATTGGTGAGATGTCACACGGACATTTTGGTCCCATCGTCTAACGGTTAGGACATCAGGTTTTCATCCTGGAAATCGGAGTTCGATTCTCCGTGGGATCACAGCGACCAACAAAAGCAGGTCGGACACATGTCCGACCTGCTTTTGTTTTGGGAGTTTTGCCTAGGAGAGTCCTAGGCAAAACTCACCTTTTGTTTTTAAAATAAGCGGGATTCTAAGCAAGTAACCTCCGTTGCTTACGACGAAGAATCGACACTCTTAATTCTTCCCCCACAAGATAGCTACCTGTTGGCTTCGTTCGTTAAAATTTTGCACGCAGTTTATCAGTGCTCCAAACGAAACGATGAATTGAACCATTCCTGAAACAATCCAAAAAGTAGACCCGGTAAATAGCGAGTTGCCACTTACAGCCAGACCCAGTAACACAACGTTGAAAAGTATAGAAAGCGGTACTAAATATTTCATTTCAAAAATATGTCTGCGACGCACTCCTTGGATATAGGCCGGACCGTCGGGTATTTTTTCAAAATTTGGCACTGCTCGGTCTAGCATACGAAGATCAATAAAATAGACTCCGAGCACAAAGGCAGAAAATAGTGTCCACCAAAAATACCAAGCTACACCATTTGTAATGCTGTAAAACGCCGTGGCTTGCAAAAAGGCCGCAAAAAAGTAACTCAGCATATGCGGCATAGACAAGGGCCAGTGAACAAAGGAAATTGCATGTAAAATAGCCTGCATCCAAAACACCACAAGAATTGCCAACCCTGCAAAAACAAATGGTATGTACTGCCAATTTTGCTGTATCTGAAACACCGAAATTGAACCGTAGGCTAAGGCTGAAAGGGCCACTCCTTCAATAATACTAATCAAAACCAGCTCAATGTTGAGCGCGAGTGAATCAAGCGTATTCATATTAATGATAATACCCCACTCAGGCACAGACTGCCTCGAAGAATATACCCAGTGTAGGTGAGCCAAGCTCCAAAAAGGAAGAAGCTAGGTGTACATGCAGGATAGGATATTTTAATACCAGTCACGCTACATTATGCGGCTGAGGTAGTTTCTTCTAAGGTAACTAACACCACTCTCCCCTTCAATTACAGTTATACCTAGTATGACAAAAAACCCTCTCTACAACGCTGCTGCGTCGCTCACTTATATTATTCTTATTGTGAGCTTTATTCGCTTTCTGGGGATTTTTGCGGGCGACAAGCCGGATACAGCACAACGGCTCGCTGCATGGCGCGGGCGGAAAACTTCCCCATCGACTCGACGGCCTCTTGCTTGCACTGCGCCCAGAGAGCCTCATTTGTCCGAGTTACTTTCTCTGCCATAGATATAGAGACAGTATATCAAATTATCTCCAAGACCATTCTCAACCTGCTATACTTTCCTCATGACCTCCGACACCGAAGATAGGATTTTTAGGTATGGAATGTATTGGCGTATTTTCTACGGCTCTTTACGTATTCTTTTTGGAATCGTGCTATTTCGTTTGGTTGGGACTTCTCTCATCGAGATTGTTACCCAGTTGATGACACACGAGCTTCTCCAAGACCCTTCGGACAAACTCTACGCCTTTGCCACCTACTGGCTCGGGCATCATCCACTCTCCATCTCATATTTCCTCGCTAGTTACTTTATCTTCTGGGGCGTTGTCGATGTTGTCCTTTCGATCGAACTTCTACGTGAGCGTCTCTGGGCTTTCCCAGCTAGTCTCATCCTTATTGCTGGTTTTGTAGTCTACGAAGTCTTCCGCTTCACCCACACCCACTCCCTCATTCTTCTCTGGATTATCTTTGTCGATATCTTTATCTTTTGGTTTATTGGAAGAGAGTATAAGAAGCTGAGACTGAAGTCTTATCAAAAAAGGTAGCTGCTACCATCACACAGTTCTCTATTTTAGGTATAATAACGCCAATGAAAAAATTCTTTAAGTGGGCTGCTACTACTATTATTCTCATTTTTGCACTCATCGGCATGACCTTTACCGGCGTCTTCTTTGCGATGAAATTTGGTCTCACTAATGTGAAAGGATCAATTGAAGAACGTGATTCGTTCTTTGGGAAAGTTCCTGCTTTTTCCTTTGGTAACAACGCGAGTAGTAGCGACAACAATACCGAGCCGGTTGGTAATGGCTGCAAGGATGGCCTCGACCAAATGGCGCCCTGCGAATGGAACGACACGGTGCAGTGGGAAGTCGTAAAAGGTGGACTCAGCAAAGACGCGGCCGTCATTAAGCGCGTCTCAAGCGAGACAGGCGTGCCAGCCCGTATGATCGCTGCGTCAGTCGTACCGGAGCAAGTACGCTTCTTTACCGACAACCGCGAAGTCTTCAAGCGCTACTTTGAGCCACTCAAGATTCTTGCTTCCCTCTCACAATTCTCACTCGGTGTCTCCGGCATCAAACAAAAGACCGCCGAAGATATTGAAATGTATGCCAACGACCCTTCTTCGCAGTTTTATCCCGGGGCTGAGTATGCAGTGCTGGTTGCGTATGCTTCCAGCACCGACCACGACCAGGAGCTTTTCAATCGTCTCACCGACGAAAAAGACCACTACTACTCCTATCTCTATACCGCCCTTTACCTCAAGGAAATCACCGCCCAGTGGCAGAAGGCTGGTTATGACGTTCACGACCGACCTGACGTCCTCGTAACCCTCTTCAACCTCGGATTCAACGCTTCGCAGCCAAAAGCCGACCCTAAAGCCGCTGGCGCCAGTATCACCATCGGTGCTACTAAATACAGCTTCGGCACTCTCGGTGCTCTCTTCTACCATTCAGACGAACTTCTAGCGGAGTTTCCTCGGTAAACATTGGCATGTATTGACTTTTATTTAAAAGCATGTATAATAATTATATTATCATTTGGTTGAACTGACTCATTAGCGATACACTATACATATGTCAATCGAAATAGAAGGCGGTACACACGAAAAGCCTAAAAGCCACCTAGAAAATATATTAAACGAACTTCCAGAAGAAAACCGAAAAACCATCGATCGAGATATTTTCAACCGAGGAGACGTTACTCCCTTCTCAACCGCGATTGAAATTATTGAAACTGAGGAAGATGCGAGCACGCTAAAAACACTCTTTGAGCTCTACATTGCCGAAAAGAATCTTCTCTCAAAAGAAGAGCTGGAGGACAGAATAAAAGAGATCAGCGACTTCATCGACGAACGACTATAGAAGCTACAAAAAAGAGTCGCCCTCCAAAGGGGCGGTTTTTTTAGTGCAAGATTCAAGTACCTTGCTTATTTTCAGAAACGTGTTATTTTATCCCGCGAGCGCTATTGCTCGACCCGAGAAAAGGAAACTTCCCCATGGGCGGAATCAATCACCAGCCGTGCCGTGCCTACCTGCCGAACTCGACCGCTATGTCGCGGGCGCTGACCTTGGCAAGTGCGCACTTCATGCTCGCCAACGTGGCGCTCGAAGACGTCATCCTCGGCGAACTCGACGCTGGCAAGCCGCACGAACCGGAAGCCATCTTGGAACACCTCGGCCGCTCGCGGTCGGAGCTTTCCAACATGATGGCCACTATCGCCAGCCTCCGGGCTCAGATGGAAGACACCCCCTTCGCCGATCTCGACACGCTCAAGACGACTAACCTCGCGCTGCTCGGCAAGCAGTTCCATCTCCATGGCCTGCACGTGCCGACCACCGACTGGGCGATCGCGGCGACCATCATGGACCACCAGGGCTTCTTCGGAATGCTGAAGATCTTCGAAGAACGCATCGACGAACTCGACGATCTCACCGCCCTGCTCAGCAGCAAGGTCGGCGCCTGGATCGAAGGCACCGAACCGGGCCTGCGCCACGTGGCGCTTGAAGAGAACCACAAGACCAACTTCAAGGTCACGTTCGCTCAACTGTTCACGGCCTGGGCTTCGTTCCAGCAGCTGTTCCTGGCTTCCAGCCTGATCTCGACCGAGCTCTGGTACCGCCAGACCGACGTCGGCTCGCTGGTCAACGATCCCGCTCTCGCGTCGATCGCCGCCTAATCCGGCAACACGCACTGTTCTTCAAAGCCGCACCCTCCGGGATGCGGCCTTTTTTATGATAAAATTCTGATATGGCCTACTCAGCAAATATACAACTTGTCCTCGATATTCTAAAAAATGAGATTGATGGTGACATCAGTGGAGCGCTGGAAAAAATGTGTGACGATTATTCTATGACTTGGGTATACCAAGGAAAAGACACTCTCTTCCCTACTACCGGAGAAACTGTAAAAGAAAAAATGACTGAAGCCTACCCTATCAGGGGTCGCGAGTACGACATCCGTAACATTACCGAAAATGAGAATGTTGTGATGATTGAAGTTATTGAGAGCTATCCTAATGAAGAAACAGGAAAAGTGTATCGCACACCGCAAGTTATTGTTCTTGAGCTCGTCAATGGAAAAATCCGCACCGGCCGCCACTACACTGATCCGCGCTTGTCATATATGGAACTCACCAAGGAAGCGATTGATACCGCACTAAGAGATACGACTACAAAATTAATTATTTCTTAAAAGAAGCTCACTCCACGAACATGCGTCCGGTTATCATTCTCTCGAAGATGAGTGAGCAAGCTCCTGCGCCTTTCTCGCTCACTCGACAGTGACTGACTTCGCTAGATTCCTCGGCCGGTCGACGTTGAGGCCTTTTTCTAAGCCAATATAGTAGGAAAGTAGCTGTAGCGGGATTGTTGTCACAATTGGCTGAAGGATGGGGTGAACTTTAGGAATGTAGAGAACATCATCGGCGATATCTGTCGCGCGATAGTTGCCTTCGGTGGTAATCATTAGGATTGGCGCTTTGCGCGCTCGGGCTTCTTCTATATTTGAGACCATCTTTTCATACACGTCGTCTTGGGGTGCGAGTGCGATAATTGGGAAGTTTTCATCAAGCATCGCAATCGAGCCGTGTTTTAGCTCCCCGCCCGCGTACGCCTCAGCATGAATATACGTTACTTCTTTGAGCTTGAGTGCTCCTTCATGTGCAATCGGCGTATGAAGTTTGCGGCCGATATACATTGCGTCGCGGTACTTTGCATATTTTTGCGCCACCTTCTTTATTTCATCTACTTTCTCCAGATACTTTTCAATAGTCTTTGGCAGCTCACTCAGCTCTCGCGCAATCTGTTCCCCTTCTTCTTCTGTCATTCCGCGCTCGCGACCGATAAGCAGTGTTAGCAGCACAAATACCGTGAGCTGGGAAATAAAGGCTTTGGTAGAGGCAACGGCCACTTCAGGACCGGCATGATTAAATACTCCAGCGTCTGATTCACGAGCGATGGTTGAGCCGACGACGTTTACGATACTGAGAGCCAACTGTCCTTGCTGTTTGGCCGAGCGCAGCGAGGCCAAAGTATCGGCAGTTTCTCCAGATTGGGTCACCGCCAGCACGGCACTGTTTTTGTCGGGAATATTTCTCTTATACCGATACTCACTCCCGAGCTCGACTTCTACCGGCAAACCGGCATATTCTTCAAGCATATAACGGCCCACCTGTCCGGCATAATATGCCGAGCCACAGCCGATAATCATGAGTCGATTGAGTGATGCAAGTTGTTCTAGTACTGGCTCGAGCCCACCGAGCTTCGCGCGACCTTTATCTATCTGCAAGCGGCCACGGATCGTATTCTCTATCACCTGCGGCGCTTCGAAGATTTCTTTAAGCATAAAATGGTCGTAGCCATTCTTTTGCACCGCTTCCACGTCCCATTCCACTTTCTCTGCCGCTCGCTCACGAACTTCACCCTTAATGGTCATTATTTTGTATGAATCTTTTTTCAATACTGCGCACTCACCATCTTCGAGATAGACTACGTCTTTGGTATGTGTAAGGAGCGCTGATGGATCAGAAGCCACGAAGTTTCCATCAGCCGCGAGTCCAAGCACAATCGGACTTCCCATTCGTGCAATCACAATTTGATTGGGCTGCTTATTACACGCCACCGCCAGCCCATAGGTACCCTTCACTGTCTGGAGTGCCTGGCGCACAGCAGCACTGAGGTCTCCGGTATAGAAAGTACCGATAAGTTTCGCGAGCACTTCAGTGTCGGTCTCTGATTCAAAGCTAATGCCGCGCATAATAAGTCCTTCTTTTATCTCTCGGTAGTTTTCAATGATGCCATTGTGGACGATGGCGATAGTGCCACTCATATCAAGGTGTGGGTGAGCATTTATTTCAGTCGGTGCACCATGAGTCGCCCAGCGTGTATGGGCAATCCCACACGTGCCAGGAATAGTGCTGGTGATTTTCTTCGCTAGCTCATCGATAGGACCAGCTGCTTTTACCACTCCTTCTCCTGGAATAAAAATGCCGGAAGAATCATAGCCGCGGTACTCAAGCGTGCGCAACCCTTCAAGTAAGATTGGCGCTGCAGTTCTCGTCCCGACGTATCCAAAGATTCCACACATAGTAATTTCTTATAGCGTATATGCTATATAT
>JAYVWI010000001.1:0-21031 GCA_043786195.1 Minisyncoccota bacterium | reverse complement strand
GCTAGGTCTATGAGCTACTACGCCACATTAAGTGCCGTTTTGTTTGTATATATGAGCCTGTGGTTTGTTGTCTCGATATTGAGAAAAAGGAATGATGTGGCTGATGTCGCATGGGGACTAGGATTTGTACTCTTAGCTTGGACAGCCTATGTTCTCTCAGGAACACATTCTGCGCGAGCCATGCTCGTTTGTATCCTCGTGAGCGTTTGGGGGGTGCGCCTTGCGTGGCATATTTTCAAACGCAATAAAGGGAAGACAGAAGACTATCGTTACCTCGCCTGGCGGAAAGAGTGGGGAGCCTGGTTTTACCTCCGTTCCTACTTTCAGGTATACCTTCTTCAAGGAGTGCTGCTTTTTCTAATTATTACACCTGTACTACTTATTAATAAGTATGACGGAGGTGAGTTTGGGCTTTTTGATTTGTTTGGCGTCGTGGTGTGGCTCTGTGGATTTTATTTTGAAGTAGTGGGTGACTCACAGTTAGCTCGATTCATTAAAGAGCCAGCTAACAAGGGAAAGTTAATGCAAAGTGGTTTGTGGGCATATACTCGTCACCCTAATTATTTTGGTGAAGTGACGCAGTGGTGGGGCTTGTGGATTATCGCGCTGTCTGTCCCGTATGGGTTCTTAGGAATTATCGGTCCAGCTACCATAACATTTTTAATTTTAAAAGTGTCAGGAATTCCAATGCTTGAAAGAAAGATGCAAGAGCACCCCGACTTCGCTGCGTATTCACAAAGAGTAAACAAATTTTTACCTTGGGTACAAAGATTCAAGTAATATGAAGAAAATAATTATTGGTTCACATAATCCAGTAAAAGTGGAGGTGGTGAAGGAAGTTTTTGCTAAGGTCTTTCCTGGTATGACCTGTGAGTTTTTGCTGCATAAAGCGGAGTCTGGGGTGGCGGACCAGCCGTTTGGGATTGCGGAGACGAGATTGGGGGCGGCGAACCGAGCTGGTGCGTGTCATGAAGCTTTTCCTGACGCCGACTATTTTGTTGGACTAGAAGGTGGTATTGAAATCATTGATGAAGAGTACTGGGTATCGGCGTGGATGTGTGTGCAGGACCAGACTGGAAAACAAGGCTTTGGTCGCTCTAGTGCGTTTTTATTGCCTTCAGCAGTGACAGACTTAATCAAGGAAGGAAAGGAACTTGCTGAAGCGGGAGATATTGTTTTTGACGAAACAAACTCAGGACAAAAAGGAGGTACCGTGAGTTTCCTTACCAACAACATTGTGAACAGAAAAAATTTTTACATGGAGGCAATGATACTTGCACTCATTCCATTTTTAAAACCGGATTTGTATGTTGATAAAAAAGACACACACAATGAGATAAATATCTGAAGCCTCCGTCTGTTATAATTTGAGTATGAATACCGGGCTTACGCGGACTTCTTTTTTTGTGAAGATTTTTCTTGCGGCACTTGCATGTGTGCTTGTTGCAGTATTTGTGTATGGCGGAAGTTTTTTTCAGGGCAGTTCAGCTGTAGAGGCCAGTGTGTCGAAGTTTTATCCCACCAGCTGTCTTGGAGGGTGGAAGAACATCGATAAAATCGCTGGTCAACCTAACGTGCTACCAGACAATGGCGCGGTGTATGACGACACGAATTCAGCTTCACTCTTTAACTCAAATTCCCAAATCTTTTGTGGTGGTTTCAAAGGCGAAATCCCTGCGGCTGCTAAACATCAAAAGGTAGCGCTACATTTTTCTTGGTATATCGACGACGCTACAAATCAACCAGTACCTACACAAAAGGAAGGCTCGCGGACGTACACGAAGACGATGGATGATAATCAGCCCGTGGAGAAAAAGACAGAACGCGCGCCCGCAGCGCCAGTGGTCCCTGCTTCTGGAGACAGTGACACCCTGCCAAGCAATATTTCAGAGCCCGAAACGCCAACGCCAGCTGAAAATGAACCGACGGCGTTCAATCCATTTAGGAATTTTCTACATGTTGCACACGCGCAGGAGGTTCAAGGTAGTGAGGTGACTACGGAGTCAACCCAAGCAGTGATCTCGGCCGAAGAAGTTGTCACTACGCCCTCCGAACCTGAACACAGTCCTCGGGTAGAGACTGCTGCACAAGAGGCTTCAAGTACTATCTTCCAAACCGAATCCGAGACCCACGCCACTACTGTGCAAGGGGAAACCGTGGTGGTGAGCGAGACAAGTCCTTCAGAAGGAGCATATTTTCAAGTATTTTATACCCTTGATGGTGAAGAATGGCATTTGCTCGGATTTGTCTCGCGTATCGCAAATGATGTAGAAATTGAAATGCCGATTGACCTTTTTTCTACCGTCGAAGACTTAGAGAAGGTGCAAATCTCCCTCCACACTGTTAATCACTTTGATTCAGTCCCTAAGATTTACCTGGACTCGCTATGGATGGAAGTCACCTACAATGATGTGGGGACTACAGATCTCCTCCCACCTGGCGGAAAACCAGGAGATGTTATTTTTTCTGAGACCACCTATCAAGACAGTAAAGCGGTGGTGGTGCTTCGAAACGTGGAGTTGGCAACACTCTCAAATCTTTTGAGTGCTACTGCAGCATCCACAAGTAGCACCACCGTAGATGAGCAGCTGGCTACATCAAGCACTACTGCCACCACGTCACCGCAAAACAGTAATGCACTGACTGACTTTGTGAGTACTAGCACCTTGAGTTCCATCATCAATTCTACTGGAGTACAGGTAGAGTTGTGGCTCTATGCGTCGACTACAGCGTCGTGGTCAAGAATAGCCGACGATTCAATTATTTCCCGTTCGCCGCAAGTAAAATTTGTTGCCGGAAGCGTTTTTTGGGTGGATAAAAATGACGCTGGTGTATGGCGTTTTGATCCAAAGAGCGGGGGATACGACGCGCTTTCTTTCTCGAAAGGAGAAACTTCTAAAATGCAGTTTCGGGACGAAGCGGGGGAATTAAAGGAACTGGAGTTTACTTTTGGTACAAGTTCGGTGCTTCTCGATGATGTAAGAACGCCGGCAGTTACCCACCCATAAGCTATGTTTTTTGAACTAGTCCTAAAAAAAATGAGGAAACCAACAGTGTTCATTTTGGTATGTCTCCTTACTTTGGTCGGTACTGATGGATTCATTCAAAGTATTACCCAAAAGAAACTTACTGCAACTCCAGCAAAAGCTGAGGCGACGTATCAGTTTATGCCAACCGCTGGTGCCATTGTGACGGGTAGTAATCCCGCTATTTTGGGTGCCACGGCGGCCAGTACTGAAGGGGTAAATATGGGCGATTGGCGTGGCGCTCTCGCTGACGATAATCTTCACTTCGGGATCACTTCTACCACCGGAGGTTACAACGCCTACCTCACGCTTGGTGGGGTGGCGCTTAATGGTGCCAACAAAATGATTATTCAGACGGAATTCGATCTTGATGCGACAATCCCCACCACTCTCGTGCAGATTTGCGACTGGGTATCCACGACAGGTGTAAATAATGCCGCCGACGCACAGTGTACTGGTGGCGGATGGCGTAATCTCAATCTCAACGATACTGTAATAAACACCGCAACACCCACTACCTACGACTGGGAAATTTACGATGGCTATTGGAATACCAGTGCTACTGCTAAAATCGACACACCACTTTCAAACTTCGTTGATGGTACGATTGGAGTGCGTATTCGCTACTACTCAACTACTAATACCACGTCATTAGTAAACATCGACTATCTCCGTGCGACTGCTGTAGTGAATCCTATTTATTCCGCTTCAGGCGCCACCCAAATTAGTGGTGGTACACCCACTGGTGATTACTCGATGGCCACCCTCGGTGGAGTCGGCCAAACTGGTTCAGACGATACTCGCTTCGGGGTGCCTGGAACCGCTGGCTCTATTTCGGACTTCTACCTCTCTTTTACCGGAGTGCAAACATACAATGGTGCCAATACCATCCTTGTGCGGGCTGAGTATTCTTGTTCGGTAGCCACTGGTAACTTAACACCGAAAATATACAATTTTTCGACCGCAGCTTGGGAGAATCTTACTAGTTCTGCAATCCCGTGTTCTGTCACTGATGCCACAAACGGCTGGGCCAAAAATAACGTGGTGATTTCCAAATATATTTCAAATGGTGAGGTCAGGGTGGGTTGGTTTACCAGTGTGAACGGCACGCATGAAATCAGACTTGATCGAGTTCACATTATGATTGGTACCACCAATACGGACGGTGTTTCAGATATTTCTTTCGGTTCAAACTCAGCTAACTCCGTCACCAATACCCGTGACTTGGACATGACTGGTACGAGTAACACCTGGAGTATTTTGACGGCTGACGAATCAAACACGCAGGGTTTTGCCAGCTATGCACTTGACGGTGACAATGACGTGACTGTGGAAGAGGCAGCAGCAGCAAATATAGACTTCGATGTCACAACGCCATTTAATACCGCAGTGGCAGGAGTGTTTTATGCTTCCAGACATATGTCGGGAACGGGCGGGACAGTGCAACCAGCCCTTCAAGACTACAGTGGACTCACTACTGTTACGGGAGGATGGACTTTAGTCGGAGCTGGAGGTACCACAGTACAAACCTACTCGGATAACATCACTGTTGCCACGGTCGCTGCAGCTGGCGGGGTGGCTGGTTTGCAGAACAATCCTGAAGACTATGTTGATACGCTCAATAACGTGATGAACATGAGTCTTAAAACGACAGCTGCTGGTGCGACCGCCAACAATAGTGTGGCGCAGTGGGACTTTGCGATGGTAAGTATTCAATGGGTAGGAGACCCTAATCACGCTTCAGCGACGTACCAGTTTACACCAACCGGAGGTGGCATTGTCACCGGTAGCGCCCCAGCTATTTTGGGAGCCACAGCAGCTAGCACAGAAGGAGTAAATATGGGTGATTACCGCGGTGCGTTGGCGGACGACAACCTACATTTTGGGATTACTTCCACGACCGGAGGGTTTAACGCGTACCTTGATGTTGGGGCGGTCAAGCTTAACAACGCTAACAAAATGATTATCCAAACGGAGTTTGATCTCGACGCCACCGCTCCGAGCACATTGGTGCAGATCTGTGACTGGGTATCAACGACAGGTGTCAGTAACGCTGCTGATGCGCAGTGTACTGGAGGGGGGTGGCGTAACCTAAACCTCAACGACACAGTGCTAAGTACAGTTACACCAACCGTCTACGACTGGGAAATTTATGATGGCTATTGGAATACGAGTGCTACCGCTAAAATCTCAACGCCCCTAACAAATTTTGTGGACGGCACTAATAAAATCCGGATTCGCTACTTTTCTTCAACCAACACAACTTCACTCGTTAATATCGACTACCTTAGAGTCTTTGCGGTTTCTAATCCAATCTATTCTTCCAGCGGTGCAACACAAATCACTGGTGGTACTCCCGCGGGAGATTATTCATTGGCGACAATGGGAGGAGTGGGACAGACAGGTTCTGATAACGTGTACTTTAGAGTACCCGGTACGGCTGGAGCCATTTCAGATTTCTATAATTCATTTACAAATGTCAAAACATACACGGGAGCCAACACAATCTTGGTAAGCGCCGAATATTCTTGTTCGGTAGCTACTGGTAACCTTACACCGAAGATATATAACTTTAACTCAAGTGCCTGGGAAAACCTTCCAAGCGCCGCTATAGCGTGTAGTACCACCGACGCGACTAGTGCCTGGGCAAAAAATAACGTTACAATTTCTAATTACGTTTCTAGTGGGGAAGTGCGTATTGGTTGGTTTACGAGCGTCAATGGAACACATGAAATCCGCCTAGACCGAGAATATATTATGATCGGCACCACTAATACCGACGGTACTTCAGAAATTTCCTTCGGTTCTAACTCGGTGAACTCAGTTACTAATACTAGAAACTTAGATATGACGGGTACGACTAATACCTGGAGTCTCCTTTCAGCAGACGAATCAAACACTCAAGGCTTCGCTAGCTATGCGCTTGATGGTGACAACGACGCGACTGTGGAAGAGGCTGTTGCCGCCAACGCAAATTTCGACGTGACGGTACCAACAAACGCCGCTGTAGCGGGAGTCTTCTTTGCTTCGCGTCACCTCTCTGGTACTGGTGGCACGGTGCAAATTGCAGTGAAGGACTATAGTGGACTAACTGGAATTACGGGAGGGTGGACTTTGCTCGGCGCGACGGGAGCTACGACGCAGGTGTATACCGACAACATTACCGTCGGTACTGTCGCTGCTACGGGAGGTGTTGCTGGTTTGCAAAATAACCCGGAAGATTACGTTGATACTCTTAATAATAAAATGAACTTAAAACTGCGCACCACTGCGCCGGGAGTTACCACCAACAATAGTGTCGCGCAATGGGATTTTGCTATGGTGAGCCTGCAGTGGGTCGAGGTTCCCTTTATGGAAACAATTGCATTTGCGATTTCAGATAACAGTATTGGCTTTGGCACGCTTGATAAATCAACCGCTCGCTATGCTACCGGAGACGGACTTGGATCCACAGTAAGCACTGATGTGGCGCATACCATCACTGCTTCCACTGATGCTCCTGGCGGATACGTTATCGCTGTAAGCGGAAATACCCTGACGTGTACTCAGTTGTGTGTGGGTGCAACTATCACAGCGGCTGGGGCCAGCGCCGTAGCGTCGGCTCCTGGGACTGAACAGTTTGGCATTCGGGTTGCGACTTCAACCGGAAACGGCACGCTCTACTCTCCATACAACACTACCTCATGGGCACTTGATACTGCTGCATTTCCCGACCTAATTGCTTCCGGAAACGGAGACTCTGTTCTCACAACCTACCAAATGCGCTACCTAAGTAACATCTCTCCAGTATCGGAAAACGGGAGTTATGCATCGACAATCACATACACAGTCAGTGGTACATTCTAATAAATAAAAAAAAGTTCTTCACAGGTGAATATTTTTGTGTTGCATTATTGCTATATAATATGTACAAACATAAGCCACGTAGAGGCATCAATGTTATTTATTACCTGTAGCCAATTAGTATGAAGCAGTTATTTTTTACGCAGCAAATATTTAGAACCATCAGCGCTGTACTGTTATTCGCAGTACTTATTTACGCAGTGCCATTCAAATTTGCATTTGCGGCCACTATTACCAGTGCGTCAGACACCATGTCAAATTTGACTATTAGTGCCACCTCCACGCACGCTATTAAGTTTACTTCGCCTACAGGTGCAAGTGATAACACGGATACTATTATTGTGACGTTTCCGTCAGACTTCAACTTCACAAGTAAAGTGATTGGCGGACTTAGCTTCACTCACGGCGCCTCTACTGGACTTGAAAGCACAGAAACTCTCGCAGCTTCACCATCTGCAAGTGCTTGGGGAGCTGTTCTCTCTGGCACTCAAAACAGAATTTTGACCTTGACCGCACCTTCAGACGGAATTGGCGCAGCCACGGTTGCTGCCAGTGACAAGCTGATTATCGGATACACCGGCACCAACTCCATCAACCCTACAACGCCGGCATCATATGCGGTAAATATCGCCGGTACTTTTGGAGATACAGGAGATATGACCATAAATATCCTTACAAACAGCCAGGTTTCTATCACAGCCGTAGTGCCACAATCACTCACGTTCAGTATTTCGGATAACACAATCGGTTTCGGTAACTTGCTCTCTGGCTCGGCTCGTTTTGCGGACGGTACAGGAGCAGGCGTAGGAGCAGAAGCTGAAGCAAACAACCTTGTCGTTGGGACTAATGCTCCCAATGGCTACACTATGAGTGTCGCTGGGAATACACTGACGTCAGGTGCAAACACTGTTACAGCGATTGGTGGTTCAAACACTGCATCGTCACCAGGCTCTGAGCAGTTTGGTTTGCGTATGACGGCTACCGGTGGTAGCGGATCTGTAACTGCGCCGTACGCGGCTTCTGGCTTTGCTTTTACAGCCGGTTCAGCAACTCAAGCAGCAAGCGCTTCTGGTGCTTCTGCAAATACTACTTACTCTGCAAGGTATCTCGCCAACATCACCGCAAACACAGAAGCAGGAAGTTACGCCGCCGCTCTTACATTTGTAGCAACCGCCAACTTCTAACAGTTGCGCGGAGAGGAAAAAGAAGTATCATAGCTCTAAATGAAACTCACACAAATTACAGTCCTGGCCTTCATTTTCCTCGCTTTTTTCTCTGCTCAACCGGCCTTGGCTCTTACTATTTCACCTGTCAGAGTAGAAATCAACGGAAACCCGGGACAAACCCTGCGAGGCGAAATGGAGATATTCAATGAGCAAGCAGACACTAAAACTTTCTTTTCTTCATTCGAAAACTTTGAACCAAGCGGAGACACAGGTTCGCCTAAATTTGTTGGCAACACAGGCAACCTTTCAACGTGGATTAAAACTACAGAACGGATAGATATCACTCCTGGTGAAAAACAAGTGATTCCGTTCACCATCACTATCCCTGCCAATGCTGAACCAGGGGGATATTTCTCAGCTATTTTCTGGGGCAGTCAGGATCCTAAAACTCAGCAAGCAGGTGAGGTCGCAATTGGAGGCAAGCTAGGGGTACTGGTGCTTTTACGAGTCAACGGAAATATTCACGAAGAGGCTGGCCTCACAGAGTTTGTCACGGCTTCTA
Organism: Minisyncoccota bacterium; assembly: GCA_043786195.1. GTDB lineage: Bacteria > Patescibacteriota > Minisyncoccia > Phycocordibacterales > UBA918 > OLB19. The sequence goes on along the minus strand of JAYVWI010000001.1, from coordinate 12,434 downwards.
GTAGTAGACTTTTTACTAGTGTACCAGTTAGTTTTAGCTACCGTTTTACAAACAAGGGCGACGACCGAGTGGTACCTCTCGGAGATATCGTAATAAAAAACACCTTCGGCTTTGAGGTTGAGAAAATAAAGGCAAATGAATCAGAAGGAAATGTCTTGCCGAATAGTTCTCGAAAGTTTCATTTGATTTGGGGCAATGTACATCAGGTTGCGGTTGGTGGATTTCTCTCACACGCAAAATCTCAGCTTTCTGAATTTCACTTTGGGTTGTACCGAGCACAAGCAAACATTACCTGGGGTTCTGAAAATAAAATTGAAACCGCTACTACCTGGTTCGTTATATTACCGTGGCAACTTCTCAGTATTGTTGCCGCCGCACTCATACTCCTCTTGATTATTTTAAGACGCTATAATAATTGGATTGTTAGAAGAAGTGCTACTCGTCAGTAGTTTTCATGCGCCAGCCGATTATTTTATTGTTTTGCGCCAGCGTAGTCGCTTTTTTTGGTGTTTTGACCACGGTCTATTCTCAGAGCGGCGGCGGCAGTGTGATACTGGATGCCAGGGTACCTGGTTGCGGCGACGGCGTGATAGATGTGGGAGAGGACTGTGACGCTTTAAATCTAAATAGCAAGACGTGCGCAACTCAAGGTTTCGGTTCAGGGACACTTTCTTGTACCGCAGCCTGCACCTTCAATACGTCGTCGTGCGTTGTTTCTTCAGGTGGAGGTGGAGGTGGTACTCGCGTCAATAAAGCCCAGGTAGTCCTTACTGGTCGGGCATACCCTAAAAGCACAGTCACTGTTTTGAAAGATGCCCAAGTGGTCGCGACGACAGTGGCAGATGCTGACGCTCGCTTTCAAGTTAATATCGCGGGTCTTTCCTCAGGTTCGTACACGTTTTCGTTGCGGAGTGAAGATGTGAAAGGACTTCGCTCGCCACTTATTTCTTTTCCCGTCTCTCTTACGAGAGGGATCTTAGCAAAAATTGAAAATATTTTTATCGCCCCCACCCTTGGAGTGGATAAGATTGAGGTTAAAAAAGGAGACCGCATTACACTGTTTGGTCAAAGTACACCCGCATCTGAAATTACACTTGAACTCAACTCAAATGAGCAGACTTTTCTGAAAACAAGCACTGATGGTTCTGGAGTGTACGTATATAATGTTGACACTTCAAGCTTAGAGAGAGGTCAGTATTATTCTAAATCACGATCAACACTTACTTCGGCAACGAGCCCTTATAGTACCGAGGTGCGATTTTTAGTTGGTGATAAAAATACTCCCAGCCTGTCGACGGCTTGCCCAGTGAAAGGAGATCTAAACATTGACTGCAAAGTGAACCTTATTGATTTTTCAATTGTTGCCTTCTGGTTTATGAAACCATTGAGTCCGGCCTTTTTTGTGCGTGAAAAAGATCGTTTGAATGGCGATGGGAAAGTAACGCTTACTGACCTCAGTATTGTGGCCTTTTATTGGACAGGATAACGCCTATGAACAAGATTATTTTTTTATTATTACTTTGTCTTTGCAGTTCACTTTTTAATGCGCCACTCGCTCAAGCGGCGACGCTCCGGGTTGAAAGTAAAAGTGATATTCTGCAAACAGAAGACACTTTTACGGCTCAGGTTTTCCTGGATACGCAGGGAGAGCAAATTAATGCTGTCGAGGCCACTATTGGGTTTTCTCAGGATATATTTGAGTTAGTAGAAATTTTGGATGGCAGTTCGGATATTACCTTTTGGGCTAAAAAACCAGAGGCTCACGATGGCAACCAAATTTCCTTTTCTGGAATTATTCCAGGGGGAGTGAAGGGAAGAGATGTTGAGCTACTACAGCTGCAATTTAAGGTTAAAAAGGAAGGAGTGGGAAAGGTGTTTTTCGAAAACGTTCAAACTCTTATTAATGACGGTTTGGGTACTCCAAGTGAAGTTTCTACTGCTCCGTTTGCTATAAACATTCTTGGACAGGCTCAAGTGACGCCAGTGGTGACGCAGTATGTCGATACTGAGCCGCCAGAGCAATTCGCTCCCGTTATTACCTCTGACCCAGATATTTTTGACGGAAATAAGATGCTTATTTTTGCCACTGAAGATAAAGGTTCAGGCGTCGATTTTTATGAAGTAAAAGAAGGGGAATTTGGAGGATATGAGAAGGCTACTAGTCCTTATGAACTCAAAGACCAAACAGTGACACAAAAAATATTTATTAGAGCAGTTGACTTCGAAGGGAATGAATTCGTGGCAACTCTCTTTCCCCAAAATCCACCAGCGTGGTATCAACTGTCTATTGTAAAAACCATCGCACTTATTTTAGGTACAGTATCATTTTTACTTTTTTTCAGACGTTTCCTTACCAGCCGCTCCTCATAAGCTCTCCTTTCTTTGTTTTGACACAGCAGTCTTTAATTACTAGATATCATCGGACTTCGTGACGTGGTATGATTTTTACATAATGACTGAAAAAGAGCCAAGAGACAGGAAGCGGCAGACGATACTTGGCATTGGCGCTTTTTTAGTGGTCGTTGGCATTCTCGTCGTTGGATTGATTGATTTTAGTGCGGTTACCTACTCAAAGGAGGGAATGATTAAATCGGTAGATGATAAGCAGGTAGCGGCGCTTGAAGAGGCGTTTCCTGCTACAACATCATGGCCAGAAACGCTCGATACAAAAACGTATGACGAGCGAATGCTTTCGTTGGCACGATATCGTGCTTCCACTACCACCTCACTCATATATTCAAGTACCACAAACGTCACTATCAAATCAAAACTCTGGCCGACGTCGGCACCTTATCCTAATGGTGGCGCGATTGTACCGTTCAAACGTATACTCGCGTTTTATGGCAATCTCTACTCCGTACACATGGGTATTTTGGGAGAGCTGCCGGCTGATCAAATGCTGGCAAAGTTAAAGTCGGTGAAAGAACAGTGGGAAGCTGCCGATCCGTCTACTCCTGTAATGCCAGCGATTGAGTACATTGCTATGGTAGCCCAAGCTGATGGAGGGAAAGATGGTATGTATCGAGCGGTGATGCCCGATACAGAAATTGAAAAAGGCTATGCACTCGCGAAGCGAGCAGGTGGTATTTATATCATCGACTTACAGGTGGGGAAGAGTACGATTCAAAAAGAGTTGCCACAGTTTAAGAAATACCTCGAAAGACCAGACGTACATCTCGCGCTTGATCCGGAGTTTTCCATGAAATCAGGAGACAAGCCTGGCGATGTGGTAGGTACGTATAACGCAAGCGACGTTAATTACGTCATTAATTTTTTGAGTGAGATAGTTAAAGAGAAGCAGCTGCCACCAAAGGTGCTCATCGTGCATCGCTTTACGCAAAATATGGTCACTGGAACAGCGGCAATAAAACCAACCTCTGAGGTGCAGGTCATTATGGATATGGACGGTTGGGGTGCACAGGCAAATAAAATTGGCACCTACAATAGATACATTGCACCTGAGCCAGTGCAATTTACTGGACTAAAACTTTTCTACAAGAACGACCTCAAGCCACCAAGTACCGGATTACTTACACCAAAGGAAGTGCTTCAACTCAACCCTGTACCAATCTTCATCCAGTATCAATAGTGCGTGCTACTATTAAAATATGAAAAAAGTGTATGGTGTGGGTGTTGCGTTACTTATTTTGGTCGGGTTTTTGATTGTATATTTTTATGTGCGAGTACCGCGCGCAGAAGCACCAAGCCCGGCTACCTCTGATGTGTCGGCTACTACAAGTGCGCCAGTGCTTCGTAGTTACAAAAATGCCATGTATCGTATTGAAGGTGTCGACACTACACTGGTCGACGGTGTTTCAGAAGTCAGTGCCGTGCCCGGTTCGGCGGAGGTGATTACTACCACGTACTTTGGCAATGAAGCGAAGACGGATCTAAATGGTGACGGAAAAGAGGATGTGGTATTCCTCCTTACGCACGCCACGGGCGGCACAGGACTGTTCTACTATGTTGTGGCAGCGCTGAGTACTGAGGATGGATACAAAGGCTCTGAAGCATACTTCCTTGGCGATCGGATAGCACCACAAACGACGCAGGCAAAAGGGACTGAGGTGATAGTGAATTACGTAGACAGAAAAGAGGGCGCAACCTTCGCTGAGCCACCAACCGAAGGAAAAACCTTGCGACTCCATTTTGATGTAGCGAGTATGAAGTTTATTACCGATACTAAAAAACCAACCATTAGTTGGAGCTACGCTCCACTACCTCCTTCTGAACTGGTTGAGGGAATGGATGCTTCACCTAAAACTCGAGTGACGCTGACGTTTAATGGAAAAAGCTACGATGTGGGTACATATACAGGCACTTGTTCGCCGCTGGACGCCACTACTGGCGAAAGTAGCCTTCTTCCTCACGAGGTGTCAGGTGTGCTGTGTTGGTGGGCCGGTGGAGGCGACGAGATTGGAGTGTTTTATGAAAATAATTCATATGTAGTAAAGGTGGGAAAGCAAGATGAAGGTGACGCCGAATCACCTGGATTTCGTAGCGATTTCAAAACGCTCCTTACGCTTTAGTTGTTACAAATAAAAATAAAACCGCCTGGAAAATCAGGCGGCGAGACGGAAGGGAATGACGTTGCAGACCACTTCTTCTTTTGGTTCGTGGGGTGGGTGGGTGCATCCAGGGATAATGTGCTCCCTTCTTTGGAAGAGCCTCTTGGCCTTACCGTTCTTCCGCACTTCGACGATGAGACGATAACGGTCCCCAGGGAAGATGAAATCATCGCAAGAGTCGCAACGGTATCTCCAGTAAGCGTAATGTTCTGTTTCGCGCAAGACGCGCCGATAAACGTTCATGGCGGTCTCCTGTGCCTGTTCTGCGATGAGCGTAGCATATACTGATTATCGGTCAATCCATTCCATTTGAAATTTCCGAAGAATTCTGCTTAACTAGACTGAATTATGACTCTCCAGAAAAATAATCAACTGCACGGTATTACCCTCAAAATGCAGGTAGAAGAACTAGTTGAGAAATACGGCTGGGAAGAATTAGGACAGAAAATTAAGATAAAGTCATTTCAGAGTTCACCGAGTGTTAATTCAAGCCTGACGTTTTTGCGCAAAACTCCGTGGGCACGAGAGAAGGTGGAAGGGCTTTATATTTGGACGTTTTTTAAACGGGACGGGACGCGAAAGGAAGAGTAGGAGTACAAAAACGGCGAGCTGGTGCACGTCGTTTTTGTACCACACAAGATTTATGAAATCTCTTTTACTATTCTCTTTCGTTTGAAATAAAGATACGTGAGAGAAGAGAAAACTATTATAAAAATAATCCCTTGAACTATCGATTCGATGCTGGCTGAATTGGTGGCTAGGGTGCTCCAAAGCTGGGTACCGGTGTAGCCGACGTAGAGAAAGATGCTGTCGCGCACGATACTACCGAGAAAGGTGGATATAATGAATACACGCAACGGGATTTTTAATAATCCACCACCGATAGAAACCACTGCGCTGGGTAAGATTGGCAGAGCGCGAAAAAATGACAGGAGAACGTAGTCGCGTGGACTGCCGGTTATTTTGTTACCGAAACTTTTGATTGCTTCGGGGGTAATTCCAAAGTAACGACCAAATTTGGTCACCACCCGTTCGCCGATTTTGTCAGCGAAAAAGTAAACAATCACAGCGCCGATAGTTTTGCCGGTTGAGGCAATGATTGCGAGTGGAATAAGAGCCAGAAAGGTTCGTCCTTGCACCTCTGCAAATGAGCCGGTAACAAGTAGTACTGCCAACGAAGGAATGGGAGCAAAGACTTCCTCGATAAAAGACGCTACAAAGACAAAGAGTTCTAGCGGGAGCGTGTGTACGAGTGAGAGAAGGGCTGCTTCGAGAGTAGAAATCATATATTGTTAGTAATTTAGTCTAGAGAACAAAGAAGAAAAAGAGTAATGCGACAACGATGCGATAGACACCAAACGGAATAAATGTGTGCTTCTTGATGAACTTGAGAAGTGAAGTAATGACTACAAGTGCCACAAGGAAGGACGTCAAAAATCCTAATCCAAGAGCGGGGAGAGCTTCGGTGGTGAAAAGAGAATAGTTTTTAAGTATGTCGTAGGCGGTGGCAGCTGCCATGGTGGGAACAGCTAAGAGGAAAGAAAACTCAACAATTGTTACGCGCTTGAGACCGAGAATGAGTCCACCGACAATGGTTGCTCCAGAGCGCGAGACGCCAGGGATAAGGGCGATGGTTTGGAAAAGTCCCACTAAAAAAGCCTGCTTGTAGGTAATGTCAGTGATTTTTTGTTCGACGAGAGTCGTTTCTTTGTGGAGTAATTCAAAGGCAATCAGAATAATACCGCCAACAAAAAGAGAGGCGACTACCACCGACATGTTTCCTAGTAGATAGCCCTTCACGAAAGGGTAGAGGGTAAAGCCAATGACTGCTGTTGGGATAAAACCACAGATGAGACGGATGATTACAGGGATAGAAAAAAGAGTGCGCCAGTATAAAAGAACTACTGCACAGATGGCGCCCATTTGAATGACAATTTCAAACGTTTTGAGAAAGTCTGTATCGGGAATTCCTAAAAGATGTCCGGCAAGTATGAGGTGCCCGGTGGATGAGATGGGTAAAAACTCAGTAATTCCTTCGATAATACCAAGCAAAATGGCATGAATGTGTGTCATAGCCAACAGTATAACGTGTTTGAGTCAGAGTGACAGTGAGAAAAGGTGTTTTAATGTCGCGGGTCATTTTCCATGGGATATACTGGACTAATGAACATAAGAGAGTTGCGGCGTTTCGGTTCGTTTCATTACGTGACTTTTTTCTTCTTATTTACTCAAGCGATAATTTTAAGCTCACTGGCGTTTAATACCGCAACGCAAGTGCTGCTCCTGTGGTCGTGCAATAATTTTTGTTTTTTCTTAGCCTTTGCTTGTTATCGGCGAGACATGCAAATGCTTATGGGCGTGAGCTATCTTGGGTTGGTGGCACAAATGCTGTGGGCAGCTGACTTTCTTCTTCAATTCGTAGGTATTAACTTTTCAAGTATTAGCGATTACATTTTTACTGAAGGATTTACGTATGCAAATGACGTTTCTATTGGACTCCACCTTATTGTTCCTCTCCTGATACTCATTTTCAGTCTCACGACCAAACCAACAACACGCTCCTTACTTTATGCGGGTGGATATTCTGCAGCTTTGTATGTCGCGACGCTGCTTATGTCGACATCTTATGAAGACGTTAATTGTGTCTATAATGGCTGTAATATTGGGATAAATTTTTCTTACCGCGTATTTGAATGGCCACTATTCGCTGCTGTTGCTATCGGAGCGAGTTATATTATCCATCAGTTTTTGTATATGGGTTGGCGCTGGGTGTGGAAGCAGGGGTAAGAGGTTGGGCGAGATCGTCTGCTTTCTTACCTGCAAGAGTAATCGATGTTAAAATAAAATGTATGAGAATTTTGAAACCAACAACTTTTACTTGGTATGAGCTGGGTGCGCTCAAGTGGGCGGTCTTTTTGATTGGGATTGCGTTCGGTGCACATTGGCCTGAAGTGTTTGCTCGGCACGCGTTTCAGCTTTTGGCCGTAGGACTTATCTTGAGTCTATACGTAGGGTTGGCGTGGTGGAAGCAACAATAGTTCATGTTAGGGCTTGCTTTGAAACGTTTTCTGCACTATTCGCTCATTGGCTTTGGAACATTTATATTTGATTTAATACTACTGACAGCATTGAAAGAACTTGCTCATATTAATCCAGTGTGGGCTGCTGGAGGCTCGTTTTTGGTAGCTGTTTCGATTAACTATCTGTTGAGTCGCAGATTCGTTTTTGTTGGAGCGACGCGAGGGCATAAAGACGGATACTCGTACTTTCTTCTGATTGCGGGTGTCGGATTGCTGTTGGTTACAGCGGGCATGTACATCTTGGTGCAGGTGCTGGGCGTTTATTTTATTTTAGCCAGAGTTTTAATCGCCGCATTAACTGGAATCTGGAATTATTCTATGAATCTATTTTTTAACTTTAAAGTAGTGGGTATTCGTCATCCACAAAAATAAAACCATGAAAAAAATACTAACACTTTGCATGATCTGTACTGACGATAAAGTACTCCTTGGAATGAAAAAACGCGGTTTTGGTGCGGGGAGGTGGAATGGGTTTGGTGGCAAACTAGAAGAGGGGGAGACCATTGAAGTAGCCGCACTCCGAGAAGTAGAAGAGGAAGTCGGTATTATTCCAATTGATATGAAAAAGCTGGGGATTTTAGAATTCTCCTTTGAATCTGAGTCCAAAGTTCTAGAGGTACATGTTTTTAAAGTCACTCGGTATGTGGGTACGCCAGCTGAAAGTGAAGAGATGCATCCGCAGTGGTTTTCTTTTGCTGACGTCCCTTTTTCTCAGATGTGGTCTGATGACGAGTATTGGTTTCCATATCTGCAGAGCAACACATTGTTCAGAGGGAGTTTTTTATTTGATAAGCCAGCTACAGCTGAACATCCCGGGATTATTTTGAATCAGACGCTCGGTGCGGTGGAGAGGTTGTAGGGTGAAAAGGAGTTGAAGCTCCACCTTGGCCTTTTTTCATATGGTACGATATTCCCATACTCATAATATTTCAGCATGGCATCAATTTTCGTCACACAATCTATTCCCCAAGCAGGAATCGATCACTTACAAGCAGCTGGTCACGAAGTGATACTAGGATCAGATGCTACTGTGCTCACTAAAATGCAGTTGATAGAAAAACTATCAATGCGACCCTACGATGCAGTCCTCGCACTGCTTACTGACGTTATTGATGCGGAGGTTATCGCCGCCATGCAAGGAGTAAAAATTATCGCTAACTTCGCGGTAGGCTTCAATAACATCGACGTCGCCGCTGCTAAAGAAAAAGGCATTGTCGTCTCTAATACCCCCGGGGTACTTACTGATACTGTCGCCGAGTTTGCCGTATCACTTATTCTGTCTGTTGCAAAACGAATTCCAGAAGGTGACCGCTTTATGCGCGCGGGTAAGTTTAAGTCATGGGGTCCAGAACTGTTGCTTGGGGCTGATATGAAAGGAAAAACCTTGGGTATCTTGGGCGCTGGTCGAATTGGTGCTGGAGTCGCAACTCGAATGCAAAAGGGCTTTGGTATGAATGTGGTCTACTACGATGTGCAGCCAGTGCCAGCGCTTGAGGCGGAGATTCCATGTACGTATGTGGACTCGGTAGAAGCGGTGATGAAAGTCGCTGATGTTGTATCAGTACATGTGCCACTGTTGCCAACGACAGAACACCTTATTAATGCCGAACGCCTCGCTTTGATGAAATCAACTGCATATCTTATCAACACCTCGCGAGGTCCAGTGGTAGACGAAGTTGCGATTACCGCTGCGCTCAAGAACGGAGTCATCGCCGGCGCCGGCCTTGATGTGTTTGAGCATGAGCCGCTCTTGGCGGCTGGCCTTGCCGAGCTAGAAAATGTGGTCATTACACCGCATATCGCCTCAGGCAGCGTCGAGACCCGTGCCAAAATGACCATGGTGGCCGCCGACAACATCTTGGCAGTCCTAAATGGTGAAATAGCACCAAACGCAGTTGCGTAGTAGATGATGTATACTTAGCCAGTATTTTTAGTAAGTGATAGAAATTGTATGTCTGATGATAATGTAACCACTGCCGTAGTCACGACTCCTGTCGCTCCAGTGCCGACAACTGTAGCGCTAGTTGCAGCAAAAAAAATTGAAATAAAAGATTTATTAATTCCCATTTCGATTGTTCTAGCCGGAATTTTTGTTGGAGCCGGACTTTATTTGAGTGGAGGAAATCTTGGTGCGTCTAAGAATGCTCCAATCGTCGCTAAAAACGATCCCAATCAACCATTAGTTGATACCACTAATAAAATTGATCCAGTCACTGACAAGGATCATATTCGCGGCGACATCAAAGCCCCAGTAAAGATAGTTGAGTATTCAGACTTTGAGTGTCCATTCTGTAAAAAGAATCACGAAACTCTCAAGGCGGTAGTTGCGAAGTACGGCGACAAAGTGGCGTGGGTGTATCGTCAATTTCCCATCGTGCAACTTCACTCCAAGGCACCGAAGGTAGCTATGGCTTCCGAATGTGTCGCGGAGCTCGGCGGTAATGATGCATTTTGGAAGTTTAACGACGGGTATTTTGCACAGACGCTTAGTAACGATCAGACAGATATCGAAACACTCCTTCCCAAACTCGTTGCCAATCTCGGTTTAGATAAGAAGGCCTACACGGACTGTGTTGACAGTGCTCGTTATCAGGACGTAATTGATGCCAATATGGCCGACGCAGCAGAAACCGGCGGCCGTGGGACACCGTGGGTCATTATCATTGGTGCAGACGGCAAGACTTACGCAGTCAACGGCGCACAACCACAAGCAATGATTGAAAAGACGATTGATACAGCACTTGGTTCTAAGTAAAGTAACAAAAAAAGCGTTGCCCTCAAGGGCGACGCTTTTTTGTTATTTACCTCTCCCGTATATAGCTCTTAGTTTGGCCACGTGTTCTTCGTAGGTGTTTGAGCAGTGATACTTGTGGTTTTTGTCGTGGAAATAAAAGACACACTCGGTGGGAAGAGGATTTAACGCGGCCAGCACAGCTGCCGCTGAGGGGCTACCGATTGGTGTGGGAGGGAGACCTTTGTTGGCGTAGGTATTGAAAGGAGATTTGAGATATTTATCTGCTGGCTTAGGTATTGGCCACCATTCCTTCTGGCCTGCTTTGCTGCCTTTTACATATTGCAGTGTGGCGTCTAGCTGCAGTGGCATGTTTGTAAAAAGACGATTCCAAATAACTCCTGAAATTTCTCGCATATTTTCAAAATCACTCGCTTCGCGCTCCAATAGAGAGGCCACGGTGAGTGCTTCTTCCAATGGTACTTTGTCTTCTACTTCAGTGGTGTAGCGGCTAAGAATGTCAGCAGCAAATTTTTCTTGCACCAGCTGGGCTACTTCTTCCGGAGTGGAGTCTCTGTGGGTGACGTACTTTCCAGGATAGAATTTCCCTTCGGGAATCGGCGGTTCAGCTTTGGAAATAGTGTCAAGAAAAAGTTTCCGCTGTGCGCTATCCCAGCGCAAAATATCACCAAAATCTTTGGCTACCTCTTCTTTACGTTCGCCTGGCCAAATTACCAAGATGCGGCTTACTGGCGAGGCCAGACTCTGGTACCACTCTTTGCTTTCAAATAATGCGAGAACCTTTTCTCTCCATGTTGTTGGTTCTCTGTTGACGTAGGCAAAGGTTTCGTATGAGTAGTTTTGCAGGAGGTCCTCCTCGGCAATAGTTTGTTTCTTAGGGTCGACCCCGACTGGAAAAGGTTCAGTTTGCACTTCTGCAACAGTGTTTTCTTTTGAAGTGAATGTTTCAAACACAAATTGTTTTGATTCAAGCAATGTTCCTATACCGGCCGCTGCAATAGTGCAGCACAAGAGTATGAATCCATATATGCTACGAATGAGTAGCTTCTTTGACATAGCCCTATTATGACATAGTGCGGCCATCAAACTGCTCATTTATTCAGAAACGCAGTATAATGCAGATTATTTGTAAATAGTCTTCGTATGAAAAAAGTTCTCATTATTGCGTGTATTATTCTTTGTATTGCAGCGGTGACGGCACTTTTTGCCATCTACGGCCGGGGAGATAAAAAAGTCGCTACCGAAAATGTGGAGCAAGTAACAGTCGAAGGAGTCGGGACTCCCGAAGGTAAAAAGCCAATTTCTGGTATTGGAACGTTGAAACAGATACAAGAGCAAGGCAAAGACTTAGAATGTCAGATTGTTTTGGAACGATCTGAAGCGGAAGGAAATATTGAGGGAACTCTGTTTACCAGTAAAGGCAATGTTCGGGGTGACTTCATGGTTCCTGCTGCTGAACTGGGTGGCAAAGTGCTTTCATCAATGATTGTAGGCGGTTCTTCAATGTATGTGTGGTCAAAAATTGACAATAAAGCCTTTGGTTTTAAGACCGATATCACTAGCGAAAAAAACAAACACGTGGACACAAAGGAGCCGGTAGCGCTTGAGGCTCAGATAAAATATAGCTGCACGGACTGGACTGTTGTAGACGGTAGTGTGTTTGTCCCACCAGCTGAAGTTTCATTTCAAGACGTGGGTGCAGCAATTGATGCGGGAATGGAATACGGAACAAAACCGAATTAACCGCGAGCAACTCCGTAGTCTTTTTCCACGTATATAGAAATTGTGCGACGCTTGCCGGCGCCACCACGGTGGCGGTGTGAGCGGTAGATTTTGCGGACGATGAATTTTTCAGAAAGAAAGGCGACAAGTTCTTCTTCGCTATAGACGTACTCAGCTACGCCCATGACAGGGTGGATATAGCTGCCGAGTTCTTGGCCGGGAAAGTCTTTGAGGAGGCGGGTGGTGTGTCCATCCTCATCTTTAAGAAAGGTCTTCATAAAGAGAAAACCGCCGGGCATAAGAATACGATGG